>JAUZOU010000086.1 GCA_030706285.1 Bacteroidota bacterium | reverse complement strand
ATCACCGCCATAAGCCCAGTATGGCCTTCCGCCGTCTGTTTTGGCAGCCATTCCCTGATCGACCCAGTCCCAGATAAAACCACCCTGTAAGTTGCGGCTGCTGCGGATAATGTCCCAGTACAATTTGAAATTGCCGCCGCTGTTACCCATCATGTGGGCATATTCACACATGATATACGGGCGTCCGAGTTCTTTGGACGCATGATCGCGCATGTGTGCGATAGTTGGATACATCGGGCAGATGATGTCGGTAAATTCGTTTTCTCCAGCTCGTTCAAACTGAACGAGACGGCTTGGATCATAGGCTTTTGTCCAGCGATACATCGCTTTGTTGTTTTCGCCGAAGATATATTCATTGCCCATGGACCAAAAGGTCACGCAGGCATGGTTTTTATCGCGTTCCACCAGCCGGTACATGCGGTCCATAAAGGCGTCTTTCCACTCCGGAAGGTTGGCTATAAACGGACCGCCATCAAGGCCGTGAGCTTCGATATTCGCTTCATCCACGACATAGAAGCCGTATTCATCGCACATGTCGTAAAATGCCGTTGGTTCCGGATAATGACTGGTACGAATGGCATTGATGTTGAGTTGTTTCATCACCGTCAGGTCTTTTTTCTGCAATTCCCTATCCACGACATGGCCGGTGTAAGGATCATGTTCATGAATGTTGACACCTTTGATGAGAATGGCTTTTCCGTTCACGAGCACCTGCCCGTTCTTGAGTTCGATCTTACGAAAACCGATTTTGTGAGACGTGCATTCCACAACAGCTCCATTTGCCGCTTTCAGCGTAAGGAGTACGTTGTATAGATTCGGCGTCTCTGCGGTCCATTGCTCGGGCGCTTTTACGAGTTGTTCAGGAAAGTCCACGGTTTTCGTTTCGCCAGCTGCCACAGAGACAGGCTGAGACGCATTGGCAACCAGTTTGCCTGCGTTGTCGAACAGTTCGGTTTCGAGGGTCTGTACAGCCGGATTCCGACCATAATTCCGCACCTTGATCTCCATACTCAGCATTCCGTTGACATACTTGCTATCAAGCGTCGGGTGGATGAAAAAGTCCTGAATGCGCGTATCTGCGGTACTATATAAATAAACGCCACGGTCGAAACCACTGAATCGCCAGAAATCCTGGTCTTCGAGATACGAACCGTCGCTCCAACGGTAGGCTTCGATCGCGACATTGTTGGAACCGTCCCGTAAATACCTGGTTATATCAAATTCGACCGGACATTTCATCACTTCGCTGTAACCGACTTTCTGACCGTTTACCCAGACATACATGGCAGCGGCGGCCGCATCAAAATGCAGTATCACATGGCGGCCTTTCCAGGAAACAGGCAGGTCGAACGATCGTTTATAGCTTCCGACAGGATTGTCCGCATGGTTGATGTAAGGCGGATTGACCTGAAACGCATAACCGGCACTGGTATAGATCGGATTACCATAGCCATTCGGTTCCCAGTCACCAGGAATGGTAAAGGTATTCCATCCGCTGACGTCATATCCTTCTTGATAGAAATCGACCGGACGGTCTGACGGCTTAGGAACCCATTTGAATTTCCAGGTCCCGTTCAAAGACATATAATAGGGTGATTGGTCATACTGGTTTTTAAGGGCAGAGGCTGCCTTGTCATAAGGCAAAGAAGTCGAACGGGGATAGTCGTTGTTGATTCCAAAAACGCCCGGGTTCTCCCAATCCGGCGTTTGCGCCTGCAACAGGCCTGTCACAAGGATCATCAGACCTAGTAGTGTTCGTTTCATTAAATAGATCGTTTAAGATTAGTACGCTAACAAAGAAACAGGATTTTTCTGTCTGATCATGGTAAAAAATCAGTCAAAAAGGGCTAAAAAAATGGCTGGAATTATTTTTTGTAGATCCAGGAAAGTTTCTGATAGGTGTTCTGTTGAATTTCTCTGATAGCCGTTTCTTCCTGAATACTAAAATGCTGTATTTCTGCTATGTTGCAATGATCAAGCAGCTCCTTTTCCAACAGCTGGAAAAAGTCCATGGCTGGCAACGCTTTTTTCCCGGATTTCTCCAAATAGGTACGGATATTCATGACAGGACTCGGTACCGATGAAATAGACTTGACGGCTTCCTGTATATTGATTCTGTTTGCCGGACTGACACGATTTTCACAAACCAATTGTCCGGCCGGGTTATCAGTCGATTCTGCGGCCAGTGACAACTTCAGCCGTTCAATATCCGTATCATACAACAAGGTCCCATGATGCAGGGATCTGCTTTTTCCAATGTGAGAGGCAGTGCCGGACACCTTGCAGCCACTTAGCCAAAGATCTTTGCGATTGCCGGCGGTTACAGGCAGATCCATCCCGTTCAACAACGAGATAAACGGATCCAAAAAATCACGGTTCAAAGGAAATCGGTTGACTTCCCGATTACGGATAACGCTGTAGTTCAAATTGCCATTGTCATGATAGACCGCACCACCACCGGATATCCGGCGCATCACTTCGATGTGGTTGAAACGGCAGTAATTCAGGTTCACTTCCGCATGGACAGCCTGATTGCAACCTATGACGACACACGGGGCGTTGACATATAAAAAAATGACATTATCCTGGCGCTGAGAAAATAAATATTCCTCAGCAGCCAGGTTAAAGCCAGGAGCGCTGGACAGGCTGATGATGATGGCATCTGTCATTGAAAACAGTTGCTATTTCACATTGAAAGCCACACGCAGCTCTTCGATTTCCTTGTCTTCTATCGGACAAAGCGGACCTACAGCGGAAGCCATAACCAATGAATTGGCGCTGAATTCAGCCACTTCCAGATAATCAAATGTATTGATCAGCTTGTCTCCGGTTACGAAGACACAATCGTTTTCAACGAGAATGGCACGGTTTGTCTTGAACATTTCGGCCACTTGTTCCACCTGACTGTTGTTCATACCAAATTCGATGGATGGAACATCCTTTAGGAAAATCCAGCTTTCAGGAATGGTTCGCACGTCAAATTTTGTACCGCTCACAGCATGAGCCATCAGATTTGGTGACTGAGTCGTAATGATGGAATTGATTTGTGGATTCTTCTTGTAAATGGCATAATGAAGGGCAACCGAGCGGCTTGGCGTTTTGCCAGCTTCAGCCTGTCCATTACGTATTTGTACAATATCTTCGGGGGTAATGTCCCAGCGGGCTACATCACGGGGAGTAATCAGGAAATCGTTGTTTTTCCAGCGGACAGAAGCCGTCCCATAGGTAGAAATCATCAATCCCTGATCGCAGGCACGGCGAATAATTCGAACCATGTCTGAACGAAGGGCACGCTCTTCCGAAGGATAGCTGACATCCATGAAATGGGAAATATTTTTGGGAATGCGGTGTTGATAATCATTGATCTGAGCACTCGTCAGCGTTTTGTACTTACCCAGCATATTGGCCTTGATGATGGTACGGCAACAAAATTCAAGCGTTTCAAACCGTTGATAGGCATCCATCAGATCGGTTCCCCCCAACACGACGCCATGATTTTCCATAATAACAGCCTTAAATTTCGGGTTCTTAAATTGCTCAGCAATCTTAGCACCAAGATCCTCACTGCCAGGACATCCGTAGGGCGCATATCCGATTTCTCCACAGATATTACGAGCCTGAGGTACAATGCTGGTGTCAGGAATTTTTCTGGCAATACTAAATGCAACAAGTCCGGGGGGATGTGCATGAATAACAGCATTCAATTCCGGTCTTGACTCATAGATGGCCTTGTGGAATGGGTATTCAGAAGATGGTTTATGCGACCCGATGATGGTACCGTCTTTTTTGACGCAAATAATATCCTTTGGCGTCAAAGAACCTTTATCGATAGCAGATGGTGTAATCCAGATGTCACCATTTTCATCTCTGATGGAAATGTTGCCGCCTGAGGTCGTCGTCATCCCGCTGCGATAAATTCGTCCGATAATCACGTTAATCTGTTCACTCGGATGCATGAACTTCGTGTCTAATTGTTTCATCGTTGAATATGATAGGTTATTGGGGAAAAGACCATTGTAAACACAAAACTACATAGCAGTTGAATAAAAATGCAAACAGTGTTTTGCAGCTGTAAAGATACGGCTAAATACGCCCGAAAACCAGCATTTCGGCTATCTTTTTCCTAAAATTGACAGTTGTTTGACGTAGGTACGTGTTCCCTAAACCTATTATTTCATCATATTTCTTTGATTCGAAACGGATTATACGATATGGAAGTATCATACACATCGGTCTCTTCGACTTGTTTTACTTTGCGGATGACTATGTTTGTCAAAGGCAACACCAGAATCTCATAACCTGTCTTCATAGCAGCCTGTGTCAGGATTAGTCTTAACAAGTCATCATTCGGAATGACACCGGCAAAAGCCAGTGTAAAGAAGACACAGGAATCGGCCCCCTCTCCGACCAACGTTGACGCGACAGCCCTCAGTGAAAAATTCCGTCCTTTCTGGAAGACCTTCATCCGGCTCATGATGAACGCGTTTAAAAATGAGCCGCACAGAAATGCGACAAAACTGGCGGACACCAATCTCAGTGTATTGCCCAATACCAATTGGAATTCAGCTTGATGGGTAAAATTCTCCGATCCTGGAGCCCAGATGCTGATCTGAAAAATCAGTACAGCCAGAAAATTCATGGCAAAGCCGGACCAAATGATCAGACGAGCCTTTTTATAGCCCCAGACTTCGGCAATGATGTCATTGACAATGTAGGAAATCGGAAAGATGAACAACCCGGCAGTAGACTCGATCGGACCAATCCGGATGAGTTTTTGTTCAACAATGTTTGCGACGATCAGGCATACTGCAAACAGTAGCCCGCAGACCATATAGGCCACAGAGACTTGTTTTTTCATTTTTCTTGTTTTTTACGTGGTGCTCAAGCACACGGCCTTCCGGCAGTCAATAATCTGTTGAATGATTGGTGCAAAGATATCAATATTTCTGAAAAGAGCGGCAGCAGGATGGTACCGGAGATGACAGACACGATTGAATCGTGTCTTTTATGCCAACGCTTTTATCCATCAAATTAGTGCTCAGATACTTATATATTTAACATTCTAAAACCACATATTTAACATTATATTTATCTACTATTTATTTTTAATTAATTTACTTTGCCTAACACAAACGAAACACAGAACGATGATAAATTGACAGGTTAAGGTGGAAGCACCTTTTTAAGATATTCTTTTGGCCAAAGAAACGGGAAACGAGTGATAGCCCGGAATCAGTCACTCATTCATCAAAACAAAAAAATACCATGAAAACAAACCATGTAATCGAAAGCTGGAAAGCGGCTGAAATGAAACAAGTGATCGGAAACGCTGCCATTAACAAGGAAATGATGTCCGAAATCCAGGGTGGCATCAGAATTGGCTTTATCCATTCCGTCAGTGGTGATTGCAACTCTTCCGGCGAATCTTGCTGGAAAATTCTGAAAGATACCATCAACAGGGCAATTGATGCTGTTGGATAACAAATTATGCCTGGGGTCGAAAGATCTCAGGCAAATACCTGCAATCATGGAAAACAAGCAGTTAAAAAAAGAGCAGCTTTCGGCTGTTTCGGGGGGAATATCCGTCAGACCTGAAGAAGAAGCAGACACAAATGCGTCTTCTTCGTTTATTGAGAAAATGATGAGAGCCATAAATGATTTCTTTATCAGACATTGAGGCACCGCAAAATCAACTTTTTAACGCCAGCCAGTATGAAAACAGCTAGTTCAAAAAACGAACCAACGATTCTGAAAAAAAAGAAGCTCACGGCAATTTCGGGAGGCTATGCACCAATTTTCGAAGGGCCCAAAGCAGAGACGGAAAAGGACAAGAAATCACCGGGAGTTCCCGGTCCTTGGTGGTAATTCTATTGATGTCACATCGTGCCTGTTTCGTTCGGCACGATGTGCCTCTACTATCCTTCGAAGGTCTATAACATACAATCAAATCAACCATGTCATACGATATCCTAAACCTGTTCAGTGATGACATCGAATCAGCCAAAGAGAAGCTGATCAATCTTCTGCCGGATGATGTATCACTGATCGCTGCAGACAAGCATCAACTGGCCATCCTGTTATTACCCAACCTGACCCGCAAACTGATGGTTGATGCCGAGTGGACAATCCTTGCACACTATATGATTGCAGAAGCAGCCATCGATGGCGCTTCTGTCTCAGACAAAATAGAGGCCTTCTGTAGTATGTTGCTGGAAGAGCCGGTAAAAGACTATTTCAAGTGTACATTTCCTGTGCTGTCAACAATGATTCAACTGGAAACAGAGCAATGGATAAATCATAGCAATTTGGTAATCAGGCGCTATCTGGACAATGCAGAAGAAATCCAATCGACGTTGTTCCGTCATCAGGATGTTGGACAGGTTTGTTCAATCCATGATAACTTAGGTGATAAGCATTATGATGGCATGTCCGTGACGTTACTGACATTTGAAACAGGGCAAAAGCTAATCTACAGTCCAATGAAACGAGACCTGTATCAACCATTCGCTGCAATTTGCCAATGGGTGGATGAGTCGTTGCAAATCGGATTCAAACTGCCGGCAGCCTTGATAAAAGACACCTATTCCTGGTTCGAATTTATTGAACATCATTCATGCTCAAGTACGGAGCAGATCCATCGATTTTACGAACGCTCAGGGGTAAACCTTGCCCTGTTATATACAATGGAAGGAACGGATTTCCATTATGAAAACATCATTGCCTGCGGGGATTTTCCTGTATTGATCGATCTTGAAACATTTTTTCATCCGTTCATGCCCTTCGAAGACGGTGAAACGACCGTCGGCTTTTATAATTCCGTATTGAAAACAGGTTTGTTGCCTACCGGTTTTTCATCTCAAGGGAACGTTTATCCGGATATGAGTGGCCTTGGAAATCCGTCTGCTTCGCTGGAGTTGAATAAATCGCTCCGGTTTGTACTTGACAACAACGGGCATATTATGGCTCAACGTAAAAAAGGGTTTTTGAAAGAAGGCAAGAACAGACCGTTGCTGCAGGGAGTACCGGTCGACATGTCGGCCACGTATGCAGAAGATTTGAAGCAAGGCTTTTGCAAAACCTATACGTTTCTCTGCCGGAACAAGCAAGCGTATCTCGAAAAATTAAGCAGCTTTAAAAACAAATCCATCCGGCTGATCTTTAGAAATACGTCAGTCTATGCTCACTTGCTGAAAGAAAGCAAGCATCCCGATAAGTTAAAAGATGACGAACAACAGGCATCGCATCTTGATTGGCTGAATCTACTTCTAAAAGAGTACCCGGCCGTTAACTCATTTTTGGAAGCGGAAAAAGAAGACCTGCGCCAATTAACCATCCCCTATTTCTATACACAAGCTGATAGCAGAAGCCTTTGGCACAACGGGAAATGCTTGGAAGAGGACTTCTTTAATCAATCAGGCTTTCAGACGTCTTCTAAAAAAATTCTTCAGCTCTCTGATGAAGACCTGAACAAACAATGCTGGATCATTGATATCTGTCTGTCTATGCGTGAAAAAGAACGCTTTTTCCCAAACTCCGGTTTCAAGCCAACCATCCTTAACACCCGGTTGATTGCTTTACCGGGAACCGGTGTCCCCGCCGAATCAGCCTGCAGCGTTCAGGCAGATTTCTTTTTAGAAACAGCCAAATCATTGGCAAACAATTTGTTAAAATCAATCAAAGTAATCAAAGATGAAGCCTATTGGATGGTTTTCAGACCAGTAGACCTTGAAGCTTCTCATTTTGAATTGGCACCAGCGTCCTTCGACCTATACAGTGGCATGCCTGGTGAAATCATTTGTTTCACGTGTCTTGAAAAACAGACAGGCATGAATCAATACGGTGATATAGCATTGAAAGCGGCCAAACAATTAGTCAACCGGATCGATGAATCGATTGCTTCCATTCATAATCTGGGCATTTTCGGTGGTTTCGGTGGTATCATCTACCTGATGGCTCTTTTAACAAAGATCCGGAAAGAGAACGACTGGACGGAGCAATCTCTGACCTGGCTCAAGCAATTGAACTGCACTGAGTTGGCAGCCAAAGAAGCAAGCCATGGTTTGGTAAATGGCACGGCAGGGTTTATCATTGCTTGTTTGGCTGCTTATCAGGCCAGCAAGGAGGAGGCCTTTATCACATTGGCTGACAAGCTTTCCGGTATATTGATCAGAAGTGCGTTACCCTCAGGCAATCAGTTGAAGTGGAAAGGAGTGAGCAAACAACCGCTTGCCGGCCTTTCACATGGGGCTTCCGGATATGCCCTGTGTTTCAGCCGCCTGTATCATTATACAGGTACGAAAAGGTACAAGGACATCGTCCGGAAAATTTTAAATTACGAAACACATTTATACAATCCGGCTGAAATGAATTGGCCGGATCTGAGAGATTTTGTCGTGGAAAAAGGCCAAGGAAGCACCTGGTATTCTACAGCTTGGTCGCATGGTGCTCCCGGAATTGGTCTGACACGCATCGAGTTATTAAAGAATGGCATAAAAAACCGGCAAATTCTGAAAGACCATGACATTGCGGTTCAAACTTGTCTGCAAAAAGGCTTTGGCGGTAGTCATAATCTATGTTTCGGAGACTTCGGCAACCTGGAATTACTGATTAATTCGGCTGAATTCTTTCATGATGACCAACTGAAAGGGACCTACCGTCAACTGGCCAAAGAACTGGTTCAGGACGGTATGACCAATGGCTTTCGTCTGACAAAAGCAACGACGTACACACCAGGATTGATGAACGGAATTACAGGTGTGATCTTTCAATGCCTGAGACTTTATCAACCTAAAACAGTGCCATCCCTATTAAGCCTGTCCATCTAAACAAGTGTCAATGAAACGAGCCTGTTTGTACCAAACGTCAAAGCAGTTAATCATTCGACATGCGAGTTGCATAAGGCCTTGAACGAAAAATTATGATCATATGAAACGTGGTTTTAAAGTGATTTTCCAATATGACGCCATGGATTGCGGTCCAGCCTGTTTATGTATGATCGCGCAGCACTACGGGAAGCACCATTCATTGGAAAACATCCGGAAAAAATCGTTGATCACCCGGCAAGGTGTCACGTTATATGGATTAAGTGAAGCAGCTGATGCCATCGGATTTCGTTCGACAGCCATGCGAGTCAGGTTGGAAGATTTGTTGCAGGCACCTTTGCCCTGCATCATTCATTGGAACCAAAATCACTTTATCGTTTTATATGGGATCAGAGAAAAGAAACGAAAAATTGAACTGATGCTGGCCGATCCGGCTAAAGGAAACGTCGCCTGCAATGAAACGGACTTTTGCCAATCTTGGATCAGCACCCGGAATAACGGCGCTGAAAGTGGCATTGTCCTGATTCTGGAGCCCACCCGGGCCTTTTATAAAACGGAGGTGGAGGCCACCGATAAACGGAGTTTCCGATTTCTGCTATCCTACATCAAGCCCTACCGGTCTATGGTCAGACAACTGATATGGGGATTGTTGGCAGGATGCCTATTGCAGCTTCTGCTGCCATTTCTCACACAGGCTGTCGT
>JAUZOU010000085.1 GCA_030706285.1 Bacteroidota bacterium | reverse complement strand
TTCCAGCATACTGCCTTGTGGCCAGTCTTGGGCCGGCCAGTGGTATAATTCACCATACAATGTGTGCGAATCAGCCGCATAGGTAATTATGGTCGAACCATCCACCGTCGCGTTTTTGCCGGCCATGAAGTTGGTGCAGGCACCGGCTTTTTGCAGGCATGAAATGAACAGGCAAATGATAATAGTACTGGTTGAAATGAACTTCATAAATTAGAATCAATAACGAAATTGGTGTTCAAAGACAGACGTATTTCCGCAGCCGTCTGTTACAGAAAGGTGCAAGGTATGTTGCTTGTTCCTTTCCAACCTTGAGTTGTCGAAAGCGTAACTCAACTGTGCTGTTTTTGGGTTGATTACAAATAAGACCCATTTTCCGTCAATCGTCCCTTTCCAGGACTTTATACCAGAGGCATTATCCGTAACGCGGATGCGAAATAAACGATTTTTTACCGCATTTTCAAGGTATAACGGTGTTATTTTAGGCGGAATCGTATCGACCATGATGGTATAGTTCCCGAATTCACGGATTCTAGTAACCAACCAGCCGTTCAGGTATTCACCATTGGCGACATACCAGAATCGTCCGTAGTTATCCTGCTTGGCCAGGTAATACCCACTTTTCAACGGCAGTGAATCCTTTTTTATCCGGACCTTGATCGATATCGCCTGATGTAAGGGGGTAAACCGGTCTTGCAAGTAGAAGATATCAGAATAATGGTTGGAGGCTTCCTGCTTGAACTTGAAATCCAGATCATCATATAAAGTGCCAGGAGGTATCATTAGTTCGATGTCCTGGTTTTTAAACGTGTTTGGCTGCCAGTATTTCATGCTCACCACACCGGTTGTCTGAGATACGGGAATCGGCAGGCGTTCACCTCTCAGGTTAAACTGGAGGGATGTCGCATTACCATACCGGTCGCTGATTTCGTACCGGAAATGGTAGACCTTTTCTTCATTCAGGTTGACAATGCCTCTTGAGGCATCCGTTTTGCACATCGGCAGATTGTTTCCAGGGTCCAGAAACGACTGCATGGTCAACGTCCGGAGACGTTGCCAGGCTTCGTAATCAATCAGTGAATTGATGTACCGGGTATCGGCAAATGAAAAACGCGAAATTTCCTGTGTGAACAATGGACGGTTTTCTTCGAACAAGGTGACTTTGCAAACGCCATAAATATTGGACGTGTTGTCCATGTAGTCAAAGGCCTTAATTCCTAGTCCGACGTTTCCCCAGGCTGCCGGCAAGGTATCTCTCAGTCGCCAGTTGCCGTCCTGCAATTGAATGGCTTGCATCGACTTCTTTTTCAGATCGCCCTTCAGAATGCCTTTTCCGCCCATCGCGTATAAGGTGATTTCCCTGATGCGTGGTGCTTTATGGTCTGGTATGCGACTGGCAAACCAAAGTAACGGATCGATGGTCTCATCCGTTTTGGTATCACGGATTTCGAAATGCAGGTGCGGTGCGGCAGAAATGCCTGAGTTGCCGCTGTAAGCAATCAACTGACCTCTTTTGACCGGAAATTGTCCGGGTTTGTAGATCGTATCCAGTTCAAATTGTTCAATACTGTATTGATGTGCTTTGGCGATGCTGTCAAACGGAGGGGCATATTTAAGCAGGTGGCCATAGACGGTTGTATAGCCATTTGGGTGTCCCAGGTAGATCGCATAACCAAATCCATTCGCGCTGATGCGGATACGCGAAACCCAGCCGGCAGCGGCGGCATATACCGGAATTCCAGTTTGGTGGTTTGTTTTAAAATCGAGTCCTGAATGGAAATGGTTGTTCCGCAACTCTCCGAAATTTCCGCTAAGCACTGGGGTGATGTGCATGGGCAGATCAAACTGATCTTTATTGATGGTGTTGCTTTCAACCGGTCCACTGGCAGACGCCGACTGAATGACAACGGGCTGCTGGCAAGTGGAAGCGGTTACTATAAAAAAGAATAGTGCTGCTGTTAATAAGTGATTATGGCGAGTCATAAGCACAAGGTAATGTTGCCTGTGCGTGTTGGGATGAATCCTCCGGTACGCACCGGCAGGTCAAACAAGTTTGTTTGTATTGGTGTCGGGGAAAACGATGGCTGGTTTGAACGTCTTGGCCGCTTCAAAATCCATCTGAGCATAAGACATGATAATGATAATATCACCTCTCTGGGCTTTCCGGGCTGCAGCACCGTTCAGGCAAATGGTTCCTGTACCTCTTTCGCCTTTGATGACATACGTTTCGAAACGTTCGCCATTGTTATTGTTTACTATATGCACCTTTTCGTTGGCGATGATGTTGGCTGCATCCATCAGATCTTCGTCTATGGTGATGCTTCCGATATAATCCAGGTTGGCTTCCGTCACATGGACCCGGTGGATTTTTGATTTGACTACTTCAATCAGCATGTTTTGTAAACAATATTGTCAATCAATCTGACAGGTCCGCAAAATACAGCAATACAGCCGACAATATAATCTGAACTGTTCCAGCTTTCTACAGCCTGCAAGGTGTTTCCGTCAACGATCTCAAAATACTCAACACGGAATGCCGGATCTTCAGCCAATCCTTTTTTGACAAATTCGATCGTTTCACTGACACTTTTTACACTTGCAAAGGTACGACTTTTAGACAACAATCCTGCAATTAAAGGTGCTTTTTCACGTTCAGCCGCACTTAACCGTTTGTTCCTGCTGCTCATAGCCAATCCATCGGATTCGCGGACGATGGGACAAGGCACGATAGTGACTGGCAACCGGAGTTGACGAACCATTTCTCTGACGATTGCCAGTTGTTGGAAGTCCTTTTCTCCAAAATAGGCCTTGTCCGGTTTGACTGTAGTCAGCAATTTGCTGACGATCTGAGCCACCCCATTAAAATGACCAGGTCTGAAACGACCTTCCATCACGGTTTGCAGGTTTCCGAAATTAAATTGCCTGGTATCCGGCTCCGGGTACATTTCTTCGACAGCAGGCATGAAGACGAAGTTGCAACCGGCTTTTTCCAGTTTGCTGCAGTCTTCTTCGGGCGTACGCGGATACGTCTTCAAATCGTTTTGATCATTGAATTGAGTCGGATTGACAAAGACACTGACGACACAGACGCCGTTTTCCTGGGCGCAGCGTTTAACCAATGTAATATGACCGTTGTGCAGGGAACCCATCGTTGGAACAAGTCCGACTGACAGCCCTTGGCTCTTGCAAATGGAAAGTTCCTTTTGCAATTCAGCTATTGTTTCAATACGTTTCATTGTTTGTTTCAATTGAAGTTAGGTCACGATGGCATTGAGCCATAGAAAGTTGAATAGAACCAATCCTATTTGAACCGCGACCTGTCGTTTATGTTTACCTAATGGGCTGCAAAAAAAGTAAATAATTGTCAAATGACGAAATTATCGGAGAATTACTTGCGGATTCCGCCATTTTTTTTTAGTATCTTTGCATTCAGTTTTATGTAAAATTTATTATGCAGCTAAACAAAGTTCTATTTATCAGCCAAGAGATTTTCCCTTATTTACCCGAATCTGAGATATCGACTATTTGTAGAAATTTACCACAGGGGATCCAGGACAAAGGCAGAGAAATCAGGACTTTCATGCCTAAGTACGGTAATATCAATGAACGACGCAACCAGCTTCATGAAGTCATCCGTTTATCCGGTATGAACCTCATCATTGATGATAATGATTTTCCGCTCATTATTAAGGTGGCATCCATTCAGGCTGCCCGGATGCAAGTCTATTTCATTGACAACGATGATTTCTTCCAACGTAAATTTACCGTGGCAGATGCGAACAACGTCGAATTTGAAGACAACGACGAACGCTGCATCTTTTTTGTACGCGGAGTGATCGAAACGGTACGGAAACTTCGCTGGATTCCGGACGTGGTACATTGTCACGGATGGATCTCAGCGTTGGCGCCGCTCTATATAAAACGTGCATTCGCCGATGATCCTTGTTTCAGAGATACAAAGGTTGTTTATTCGGCCTACAATAATGCGTTTCAGCAGCCATTCAGGCCTTTGTTCAAACGGAAACTGATGTTGGATGGTGTGGAAGAACCTGATTTAGAAGATCTTCAGGGCGATATTGACTTTGCATCGTTAAACAAACTGGCTTTCCGTTTTTCGGACGGTATCATTCAGGGAAGTCCTGATTTGGATCCTCAGCTTATTGCCGCTGCAGAAGAATCAAAGAAACCATTTCTAAGTTATCAGGATGCTGATAGTTATATTGATAAATACAACGAGTTCTACGATCTGATTTGTGAATAACGCAAAAACAGAAAACGGCTTTAGTGGGTTTTAATAGTTTTAGGATGAAAAATGTTTTTTTGACGTGCCTCTGCGGTCTGGGCTTCCTTTCGATGCTCTTTTCCTGCTCCGATGATAATTTGATAGGTGAATCATTGCAACCCGGACAGGATAAGATAAGCCTGTTTTACGACACAGTTCATGTGCAGTCAAAAACCGTCAAGGTTGATTCTATCCTGTATCGTAGTTCCACTGCCTATCTTGGTGAATTCACCGATCCGCATTTTGGTACATCCAAATGTGATTTTATGGCGCAGTTGTATTGCCCCTATAACTTTACTTTCCCGGATGATGTCAAGCACATTGACTCTGCCTATTTGTATCTTTATTATACAAAGTGGTTCGGCGATTCGACCGCTCTTATGCATGTGAAGGTTTATGAACTGAACAATCCGTTGACGGTCGGGCAGTCTTATTATACGAATCTGAATACGGCTTCTTATTGTGATAAAACGAAGTTGCTAGGTCAGGTTGCCTTCACGACAGGTGATATGTATTCATCCGATTCAGTCAGAGCGTTGAGTACGTATTATACGGTGGTGAAAGTACCGCTCAAATTAAGCTTGGGCAATCGTTTTTTAAGTGATTACCTGACCAATCCTTCCGATTTTGCAACTCCCGGCAATTTTCGCAATTTTTTCAATGGTATTTATGTTTCCTGTGATTTCGGCAACGGTGCCATTGCTTACGTAACTCATAGCGAGTTGGAGCTGAGCTATGGTACCACATTGTATAGTAGCACGATGTCCGGTCTTCGTGATTCCTTTGTGATAAAGTCATCTTATTTTCCTGTTACGAAGGAAGTCAAGCAGGTGAACCGGTTTTCTCATCCGGACTTGAGCAAATACCTGAATCCGGATGATGCGGCCGACAGTTTGAATTACATCTATTCACCAGCAGGGCTGTTTACACGTGTGACGATACCTTCCAGTGTTTTTACGACGCTTTCGGGGAAATCGGTCAATTCAATGAAGCTAAGGGTTAATGCCGCTCAGTTGGATAATTCGACGTATGGTATGGCGCCTCCTACCAAAATGCTCCTAATCAGGGAATCCGATGCGTTGACTTTTTTCTCAAGGTTTGAGATGAATGATGATGAGAATTCCTTCCTGGCTACCTATGATGACGATAACGAATGTTATGATTTTGACCTCAGCAAATACGGTCAGAAAATGGTACGTAATCTGGATAAAACGGCCAGCTCGGATGAAACGTTCACACCGTTCACCACTATGTTGATGATACCAGTCACTGTTATCACAAGTGATGATGGGGATCAGGTCCGGATTGAACAACTCTTGTCTCCTTCAGCCGTTAAGGTAAGGGCTTGGAACCATCCAGATCAGCCTATGAAACTGGAACTGGTTTACTCAAAAGGAAAACTCAACTGATTTATTTATAAATGCCCCGGCCCTTAGGACTGGAACAAGGCTATCCATTTAATACCTGCCTCGCTCGGGGGCGTGTTATTTATTGTTGTTAACGTTGCTGGCCTTTGTTTTTCTGGCTTTCAACTGCTTAACCTCAGATTCAAGTGATTCGATGGTCACTTCCTGATTCTGGATGGTTTTAAGCAACGAGTTTAGTTCCTCATTGTCAATAGAAGATGGGTATTGGGCTGAAACCCGTAACATGAAATCGCTCAGTACATTCATATAATTGGTAAAGGCGTCAAATGGGGATTCGTATGGACTGAAATGCTGATGAACGGCTCCGTCGGACGATCGTTTGGTACTCATATAATAGAAATGGTCACTGGTCTGCAAGTAAGTCCAGTCTTGCAAAATGCCCCTGTCTTTGATCATCCTTACCCGTTCGGCTATACTGTACAGCTTGTTGAAGGCCTCGTTTTGGAGCGCGTTACCCAGCCAGGCACTCAGGTCCCGTTCTTCGTCGGCCCATGAAATCAGGTAGGGAACGGATAACGGTTCTTCTGCCTGAAACCGTTCTGCCACTTCTGAAGGTGTGCTAAATTGAATCCCCTTTTCTGCAGCAAACCGTGGCAAAGCCTTTAAAAATTCAAAAATCCCGCTCTCGCCAGGTTGCAGATTGCCAAAGGTCTCATAATTCATGAACAGGTTGACCAGCTTTTCGTTTTCAGGAATCTGGCTGATCCAGCCCATGAACTTATCAGCAGTGAGCGGATATTCACTCCAGCTTGAATTGGAAAAGCGAAACGATAGGTCGTCACTGAGCTTGCTGTTTTTTAGCAACAGTTTCAAGGATGGATCCGAAGCACTACTGTAGACGAAATTCGGACTTTTCCAGCCAAGGACTGTTTTTGCGCCTTCTGTGATGATGGTTTTATACCCAAGATCTGAAACCAACTCACCAATATCGTCGGAATAGATCAGCTCGGTATTGCGAAAAACCTTAGGTATTTGACCGAAAAGACTTTTGATGCGTTTGCTGTGCTGCTCAACTTGTAATTTGAATTCATCCGGATCTTTTACGCTGCACAACGAATGTGCGTATGTTTCAGACAAGAATTCCACACAGCCGGTTTTGGCTAGCTTCTTGAAACTGTCAATGACTTCCGGAGCATGTATTTCGAGTTGATCCAGCGCCACCCCTGAAATGGAAAATGCCACCTTGAATTTTCCGTTGCTATGCTCGATCATTTCCAGTAACGTGTTGTTGGCCGGAAGGAACGAATTGGATGCGATCCGTTGAAGGATGCTTTCATTGTTGAAGTCATCGTAGTAGTAGTGATCGGTTCCAATGTCGAAAAAACGGTAGCGTTTCAGTCTGAAAGGCTGATGTATCTGAAAATAGAAGCAAATGGTCTTCTTCATAATCGCTTATTGAATGAGTCTATATTATCTGTAACAAACCTGATCGTAGACGGCTCTGACTTTCTTGCCAGCCTGTTCCCAGGTAATGCTGTCTACCTCACGTTTGCCTTCTGTTCTTAAAAAATCGTACATAGCCGGATAACTGATGATGGAATAAATGGCATCGGCCATCGCGTCAATGTCCCAATAGTCAGTTTTAATGGCGTAATTCAATATCTCCGCACAACCGGATTGTTTGGAAATGATGCTTGGTACGCCAACCTGCATGGCTTCCAGCGGGGAAATGCCAAATGGTTCGGAGACGGAAGGCATGATGTACACGTCACTGGACTTCAACATTTCATAGACTTGCTGGCCTTTCAGAAATCCGGTAAAATGAAAATGGTCGGCGATACCGCGCCTGGCAACCAACTGGATCATGGCTTCCATTTTATCTCCGTTTCCTGCCATGACAAAACGTACGTGTCTGGTTTTTTGCAGGACTTTGTAGGCTGCCTCGACAAAATATTCCGGACCTTTTTGCATCGTGATCCGGCCCAGGAAGGTGACAATTTTGTCCTGAGTATGATTCATCGGTTGGATGGCAGCAACGCTATCACTGACAGGTTCCACGGCATTGTGTACGGTAATGACTTTGGAAGGATCCTGGTTATATTTGCTGATCACCGTATCCCTGGTCAGGTTACTGACACAGATAATTTTGTCTGCATGGTCCATTCCGTTCTTTTCGATACTGTAAACCTGCGGATTTACCTGCCCGCGGCTTCTGTCAAAATCCGTTGCATGAACATGAATGACCAGGGGCTTGCCGCTGATATTTTTGGCATGAATGCCGGCAGGATAGGTAAGCCAGTCGTGTGAATGAATGACGTCGAACTGTTCCCGGCGGGCAATAACGCCTGCACAGATGGAATAATTGTTGATTTCTTCCAGTAAGTTGTCAGGATACCGGCCTGAAAATTCAATGCACCCCAAGTCATTGGTGTACAAATACCTGAAATCGGCATAGATATTATCCCGCAGCGCGTAATATTCCTGTGGATCCATATAATTGCCAAAGCGCTCCCGCAAGACGGATTCAGGTATATCTTTATAGACGACAGGCGTGTTGCAGGCCCCGATAATTTTCAGGAACCGTTGATCTTCATCTCCATGAGGTTTCGGAATGACAAAGGTAATGGCCAGGTCGTCCTGAAGAGACATGCCTTTGGTCAATCCATAACTGGCAGTGCCCAACCCTCCCAGAATATGTGGAGGAAATTCCCAACCGAACATTAACGCCTTCATGATTGTTGCATTAGATTGATCTTATTTTTCACGAGGCGATGTATTCTCAATACTTCAGCGACGTTCATGGCGAAAGAAACCCCTCCGTGACCTCTGTATGGGGGATCTCCGTCAAATAATTCCGAAATGGTACCGAGGCCTCTTTCGCTGAGCTCTTCTTCAAATCCGTATATGATGCGTTGGGCAAAAGTCAGCCCGCTGTTCTGATAGATTTTCAGATAGGCTTCCAGGTAAGGACCTATCAGCCATGGCCAGGCCGCTCCCTGGTGAGATGCCCTCAAACGTTGCTCTTCGTTGCCCTCACAGGATGACGTGTATCCTGTACTTTTGGGACTGAGCGACCGTAGCCCTCTTGGTGTTAGCAGTTCTTTGGTCACAAAGTCAAGGATTGTCTTCATCTGCATCCGGTCCAGTGGCGAGTAGGGCAGGGAAACGGCGAAAATCTGGTTAGGCCGGACACTCCAGTCCGGCACGCCGTTGACATAATCATGCAGATAGCCGTATCGGTTCATAAAAACCTGAACAAAGGAGGCCTTAACCTGCGTGGCAAGTTTTTCGTAGCTCTCTTTATGGTAGGTATCGTCTGTCATAGTTGCCAGCTCTGCACCAAAACACAGCGCGTTGTACCAAAGTGCATTGAATTCGACCAGATAACCGCTTCGCGGAACGATCGGTTTGTCATAGATGGCCGAATCCATCCAGCTGACCGGTTTGTCCAGACCGTCCGTGTACAACAGCCCGTTATCGTGCAGGAATAGATTGTCGTGCCGTTGGTTGCGGATGAAATCCAGCATTTCAAGGACTAATTCTCCGTAGAGCTTGTGGCATTCCTCATTCCCTGCAAATAATGCATATTGCTGTATGGCCCAGATGGCCCAGAGCAACACATCCGGTTTGTCCATGCCGGTTATGGCACAATCCAGCGGCTGTTTAGCCATGAAATTCCGGATGGCTTTTCCTCCCGTCTGCATGATGGCTTCGAACAGGCCCGGGTCTTTTGCCGATATAGTGCTTCCTGGTAAGGCAATGAACATATCTCTGGCACGGTAGGTAAACCATGGATACCCTGCAATAATGTAACGCTGGCCGTCCTCGTGTTTGTTGTAAAACTGGTAGGCTGCATTTTTCAGACAATTGGTAAAGCTGGTTCTCGGGGTTCGCA
>JAUZOU010000084.1 GCA_030706285.1 Bacteroidota bacterium | reverse complement strand
TACAACGATAATCCGGCGTTCGATTATTACAGTATGTGGGCTTTCCAGTTATATGGTGTGCTGTGGTCGGAGTATTTTGGCAACAAGTACTATCCGGATTATGCCAGCCAATTTATGGCTAATTTCAAGCCGGTGAAAGAGAATTATCCTTATCTGTTTGATCGGAATGGCCGGATGATCATGTGGGGACGCAGTATCAGTTACCGGTACGCAGCCGCTTCACCTTTACCGATGATGGGCTTTGAACACGATCCGGCAACCAACTACGGTTGGATGCGCCGGATTACATCAGGCACGTTGCTGCAATTTATCCAACATCCTGATTTTCTGAAAGACAGTGTTCCGACTCTTGGCTTTTATGGTGCCTTTGAACCGGCTGTTCAGTCTTATAGTTGTCGTGGCAGTGTTTACTGGGGTGGTAAAATCTTCTTTGCGCTGTTGGTGCCGAAAGACAATCCCTTTTGGACGGCTACCGAGAATGAGGGAGCCTGGGCTGGTGAAATGGCCAATAGAAAAGTTCACAACCTATTCCAGAAAGGATCCGATATCCTGATCACGGATTATCCAAGCATCGGAGCTTCAGAAATCAGAGCTTGGTGTCATGTCCCTATCCTGAATGCCTGGGAAAAGTTCAGAGGCAGCGAAAATTACAACCGGTTGTCCTATAATAGTGCTTTTCCTTGGCAGGCTGATGGTGAAAATGGAGAAGTCGCTATGAACTATGTGTTCAAAAATGCTGAGAATCAATGGGAACCACTACGTCTATATACCTTTAAGAAATATAACGACGGGATCTATTACCGGGATGCAGTTCTTGAAACGAATGATAAGATCAAACTGAAGCTGGCTGATCTTCCGTTGGATCATGGGATTCTACGGGTGGATATGAACGTCAGCACGGATACGGCGACAGTCAGACTGGGCCATTATGCTCTGCCTCAGTTGTCCGGACCTGTCACTGAAACCACTCGCATCATTAAGAAACAAGAAGTTCGCATCATTAGCAACGGACAATACCAGTTAGCGATGATCCCTCTGGAGGGTTGGGATTATATGGAAACCATCAAGACAAAAGGACTGCATCCTCAAAGTGAAAATAGTACGGTCATCAATGCCGTTGATGCGTTCACGCCCGGTGAACAGCCGACGCTGTATGTGACGCTGATGCTTTGGAAAAAGGCCGGTGAAGTCTGGAAAGACAGTGAATTGATGCCCGTAAAGAAGATCATTTATATGCCGGATAAACAGTCCGTCCTGATCCGGATGAAAGATGGAAAGGAAAAGATCATCTGGTTTGATTGATTAAAAAGACGTATCTTTGCACCCCTTTTTCAGCTGATATTAGATTGAAACCTTATTTTTCAGGATATAGAAAGCCAGGTGGTGTCAAGGAAGTTCTGTCGTTAGCTTTTCCGATGATGATATCTACTGCCTGTGATGGTGTTATGACCTTCACAGACAGGCTTTTTTTGTCAAGAGTCGGATCAGAGCAAATGAATGCGGCGTTGGGTGGTGGTATTACCTTTCAGACGCTGACCTTCTTTTTTGTTGGGCTGACCGGCTATTCTACAGCTTTAGTGGCACAATATTACGGGGCAAAAGACTTAAAGATGGCTCCAAAAACTGCCTTTCAGGCTATTCTGATCACTGTGGCTGCCTGGCTGGTTTTATTGTTGATCAGGCCTTTTGTAACTGCCTTGTTCCCTGTTCTGCATTTACCGGCCAATCAGATCGGTTATGAGGCTCAGTATCTGAATATTCTCATTTTGGGCGGGCTATTTAGTATGCTCAGACAAACCATGTCGTGCTTTTTTACCGGAATCGGCCGTACCAGAGTTGTGATGACGGCAACCATAACGGCGATGGTTGTCAATGTTGTCCTGGATTATTTATTGATATTCGGCCATTTGGGCCTGCCGGTGATGGGAGTGAGGGGAGCGGCCCTTGCGACCGTAACAGGTGGATTTTCAGCATTGATCCTATTACTCATAGCCTATTTCAGACAATCAAACCGCTATACATACTCAGTGATGCAGTCCTTTCATGTTGACTGGAAGGTTATGCGAAAATTAATTCATTATGGCTATCCAGCCGGTTTGGAGATGTTTCTCAATTTCCTGGCCTTTTTTGGTATGACGATTTTGTTTCAAGCTCAGGGCCCGTCTGAAGCTACGGCAACATCCATCATGTTCAATTGGGATCTGGTTTCCTACATTCCGCTGTTGGGTATTGAAATTGCGGTGACAAGTATGGCTGGTCGGTACATGGGAGCAGGAAGACCGCAGGTGGCTCACCGGGCGGCTATTTCTGCCATTAAAACCGGTCTGATTTATTCAGCCTTTGTCCTGATCTTATTTTTAACGATTCCGGAAGTCCTGGTCAGGGTCTTTCATCCGGAAATTCCAGGCGATTTGTTTGAAAAAGCCGTACCAATGGCAAAGCTAATGATCCGTATTGCTTCTTTGTATGTCCTAGCGCAGGCTGTTGTCGTGGCGATGATCGGAACCTTGCGAGGGGCTGGCGATACGTTTTATACGATGGTTATATCCGTTGCTGCCAACTGGATCGCGTTGCCGTTGATTTGTCTCTGTTTTTTCGTATTCAAACTATCTGTTCCGACAGGCTGGTTAATGGTGGTACTGTGCTATTTGTTGTTTTGTCTTGTGATATACAAGCGATTCCATACTGAAAAGTGGAAAACGATCAGTGTGATACAACATTAAGCTAACGGGAGTGAAAAACTGAACGTGGAGCCTTTACCTTCTTCGCTGATCAGCCAGATATCACCGTCCATTTTTTTGAGGAAATCTTTGCACAGGATCAGTCCGAGTCCGGTTCCTTCCTCTAGCCTGGTTCCCTTGGTTGTGAAGTTGGTATCGATGCGGAATAATTTTCCAATGTTCTCCGGTTTGATGCCGATGCCGTTGTCTGTAACGGAAACGACCAACTTATTCTCTCTGACTTCGTCGCTGATCGTGATTTCTCCACCTTCGTTGGTGAATTTGATGGCGTTGCTCAGCAGATTCCGCATGATGGTGTTCAGCATGTTGGCATCAGCTAACACCAGATAATCTTGTCGGCTGGTACAAGTAATCTTAATATTTTTCTCATTCGATTGAAGATTGTTGGCCGCTTTGGCATTGTCTATTACTGCGGCCAACGATTGGGGCTTAATATCAACCTGAATGGTGTTTCGTTGTGATCTGGACCAATCCAGCAAATTGATCAACAGTTTATATCCTTGTTCGGAGAAGTCTTTGATCAATTTTGCATATTCATCCAGTGAATCGTATTGCTTTTCCTGGATTTCTGAGATCAGGATGTCACTGATGCCAAGCAATCCGGCAAACGGATTTTTCAGATCGTGTGAAATGATGGAGAAGAACTTGTCTTTCGTTGCATTCAGTTCCTTCAACTCATTTACATAGTGCTCATTTTGGTCACTGATGTCTTGTTTTTCCTTGAGCGCATCGACCATTTTGTTGATGGCTTTCGAGAAATCACCAGAGAAGCACACTTTCTGATTTAAATCACCTTCGGAAATCTGCTGAATTTGCCAGGTCAGATGAAGCAGATCAGCCTGAAGTTGTTTGTAGTGATTGGCAAAGCCGTTTTTGGCAGGTGGTGCAGTGTTCAGATTCCCTTTGGATAAATTTAGAATAAACGAATAATTTTCATTGTATTGACTGGCAAACGATTCGATCTCTTTTCTGAGGGTATTGAGCTCTGATGAAGAGGATGTTGGTATGTTGGAAAAATCGTAGTGAACAGGTAGTCCAAGTTTTCCAAGCCGAACGACTTCAATCAATGATTCAATAATGTTGGTGTCTTCTGAACTCATGCTGGCGCATTATTTTTTATCAATGGTAAACCGGCAGGTCCGTTCGCCGGTCGACCAACAGTCTATTTCCTTTACGCTGAATGGCTTGCCGGCATAGGTTTCGAAGATACCTTCCAGAAAGCCTTCATCATAATCACAGACGGTTTTGTCGGTTACAGGTAAACCAGAGCAGTCCAAATCTTCAGAAATGGTTGCCATGAAACTGAGCGATTCGGCATTGACTTTTTCCATTTTGAGGATACCGATGTTGAAGTCGAGCAACTTTTCATAAAGTTGGGCAATGAAGTTGTTGAGTGATAGTGTGGCGTCCAGTATATTTTTACAAAATTCAATACCGGCTAGCTTCCCTGCTTTGTTCAACAAGGCGCTGGTGACACTGTCACCATATTCCTTTTCCAGCACAGCTCTTAACGTATATTGCATCAGCCTGTATGATTCTACCCTGGTGCTCATGCCAAGGTTGGGGCGTCCAACGGTGATGTCGCCAAGTTGGTCCCATGTGAAATGGTAATTGCCCATAAGTCGCCGGATTTGGACACAAAGGTAGTAAAAAAACAGTTTGAACCTGCGACCGTATTCCCGTTAGTCAATAAAAAGGGTGTGAAGGCTGGCGTTCCTACTGATTACCATGCCCTGACTCCCTTAATTTCAGCTGATTTGACTGATGGTTTACTGTCAGATTGATTCGTGCTCTGTCCGTTGAATAATTTCGTCCTGTAGGTCTGATCCAAGATCGTTGAAGTAGTCGCTGTAACCGGCCACGCGTACAATAAGTCCCTGATGCTTTTCAGGATGTTTTTGAGCATCCCGCAAGGTCGCCGCATCAACGACATTGAACTGAATATGATGGCCATTCAGGCGGAAATAACTACGAATCAGACTGGATACTTTCCGGATGGCATTGTCGTCCTCGAAGAAACCAGGGCTGAACTTCTGGTTCAGTAAGGTGCCTCCGGTATGCAGGTGATCAATCTTGGAAGCTGATTTCACCACAGAAGTCGGCCCTTGTTTATCAGCTCCCTGTACCGGAGAAATGCCTTCAGAAACAGGTTTGCCCGCTTTCCGTCCGTCCGGACTGGCCAGCATGACACTCCCGAAATAGACATGACAGGTTGTTGGTAGCAGGTTGATGCGGTAATTGGCTCCACGTGGGCTGATGTGACCGTTTACAGCTTTGTAATAAATGTTGAAGACATCTGTCAACTGCTTGTCGGCTTTTTCATCATCATTACCATACTTGGGCGTTTTATACAGCAATTGATACCGAAGTTCATCGTTGTCTTTGAAATCCGAATCGAGTGCAGTAACCATATCAGTCAACGTAACCCGTTTGTCTTCAAATACGTGTTTTCTGAGTGCCGTCAGCGAGTCGGTGATGGTACCAAGACCGACACCCTGAATATAGTTGGTATTGTAACGAGTTCCGCCACTGACATAGTCTGTTCCTTTTGCCACACAATCATCGATCAACAATGACAAAAATGGGGTAGGAATATTGTTGATAAAAATGGATTCGATGGTGTTGCTACCCTGTATTTTGGTTTCCGCAAAGTAGTCTACTTGTTGTTTGTATGCCTTCAACAGCGCCTCATATGAGGTGAATTGCTCCGGCTTACCAGTGTGCAGGCCAAGTTGCTTGCCGGTACGCGGATCAAGCCCGTCATGAAGCGTCAGCTCAAGAATTTTGGGGAGGTTGAAGTAACCGGTCAGAATATAGCTTTCATTGCCGAAAGCCCCTGTCTCTACACAACCGCTGCATCCGCCGTCACGGGCATCATTAAGCGATTTGCCCTGATTGAGCAGTTCCTGGATGATCGCATCCGTATTGAAAATCGATGGTTGCCCAAAACCGGTTTTGACGATTTTGACAGCCCGGTCGATGAAACGGTCAGGATTCTTATGGCTGAGTTGTACCATGGAACTTGGCTGCAACAACCGCATCTCTTCGATGACATCCAGAATCAGGTAACTGACATCGTTGACAGCATCGTCACCGTTTGTTTTCAGCCCTCCGACATTGATGAGACTGAAGTCCGTATAGGTGTTGCTTTCCTGAGCCGTGATGCCAACTTTGGGAGGCGCCGGGTGGTTGTTGAACTTGATCCAAAACGATTCAAGCAATTCAGTGGCTTGGTCACGGGTCAACGTTCCGGCTTCCGTTTCAGCTTTGTAGTACGGATACAGGTGTTGATCAAGCCGGCCGGGATTGAATGAATCCCAGGGATTCAGCTCCGTGACAACGCCCAGGTGAATGAACCAGTAATGTTGCAACACTTCATGGAATGTCGATGGTGCATGGGCTGGTACACGGCGGCAGATAGTGGCCATTTCGGTCAATTCAGCCTTTCGTGCAGGGTTGGTTTCGATGTTGGCCAGCTCATTCAGCTTTTCGGCATGGCGGTTGGCATACAGCATAATGGTTTCAGCGACAATTTTCATCGCCTTCAGCTCTTCGGCCTTATTGGCTGATTCGGGATCGTTTTTTACATCGAGCGCGGCGACACTGTCCTCTATGTCCGACAGGATATCGAGCATACCTTTTTTATACAGCTTATAACCGGCTGCTGTATGTCCGGGAGCCCGTTGTTCCATAAATTCGGTAAAAATACCTGCTTCGTAAGCGTCAAGCCATTCTTTTGTCATGCTGGCCATGATGCGGTCGCGGTTGCTGCGCCCCTTCCAGAAAGGAATGATCACTTTTTCATAGGCCTCTCTCGTCGGTTCGTCGACTCTGAACCAGACTTTTTCGCGGGTATTCAGAATATCGAGGTCCTTAAGTGAGTGGACATTGATCTCGGGATACGTTGGTGTGGCTTTTGGCTCCGGGCCACGTTCTCCCACGATGAGTTCGTTGTCGTTGATACAGATGGTCTTATTGGCCAGGAGGTATTGAAACGCTTTGGCCCGCTGAACAGGAATGGCATCGTCCGGATTGACGTGATGTTGGTAATATTCGGTTATCAACAGGGCCCGTTCAGCCGAGATCCGGTTGATGGCATGGAGGCTTTGCTCTCTTAATTGTTGAATTCTGGGTGTCATAGTTGTAAATGATGAATAAGTGTTTGATAACTGATTATCCTCCGATGGTGGTTTTAAATCCGGCCAGCTCGAAGCGCTCTTTCAAGCCCTTAAGGGAATGTTTGTCCATCGATTTGACCGACTGAAGTTCGTTGACGAGATGAAACCGTTTGTATTTATGAGCGGCCGTGCTGTGGAACGGCAGCAAATCGACGCCGACAGGTTTTTTAGGAAGTTCTTCCAGTAATTTAAGCGTGTTGGCCATATTCTGCTCCGTATAGGTCATGTCAGGAATCAGCGGTAACCGGACGCGGAGCTGATAGCCTTCTGCCAGAAGCCGTTTGAGGTTCTCCAGGATCAGCTTGTTGGAGACACCGGTATATTTCCTGTGATAGGCTTCGTCCACAATTTTCAGGTCATACAGGAATAAATCAGTGAAAGCAGCCACTTCCTTCAACGTTTTCCACGATGCCAATCCGGTTGTGTCAACGGCCGTATGCATGCCGGCGGCCTTACATATTTTCAGCATTTCCAGCAGAAAATCAGCCTGCATGAGCGGTTCTCCCCCCGAAAAGGTGACACCTCCACCGGATTCTTCCATAAAGATCTGTTCTTTCTTAAGTTCTTCCATCAATTCGGCTGTTTCATACAATTGGCCTACTGTTTCGGTCTCCGTGAAGGTTTTGTCACCCATACGGACTGTTTTAGGGACCTTGACCATATCGGGACAGATGCCTTCCGGATTATGGCACCAGGTACAATGAAGCGGACAACCTTTCAAAAAAACCGTTACACGAATACCAGGACCGTCGTGAACGGCAAAACGTTTGATATCAAAAATTAAACCTTTCAAGGGAATAACTAGTTAATGAAACTAAAATAAATGACGATGTAAAGAATGGAATAGTCCTGAATCAGTCAGGAAAATAAGGTACAAGCGTACCCTTAGCCTGGATAGTTAGAGTATCCAGCATTCATATAAGCCCTTTCCGGAAAGATGGAACCGGTTGCCAAGAGATTTAGTAGGATGGGTCATACGATCGGGCTGATTTATTCGTGCTGCAAAGATAGTGATTTTGTTCGAATTGTGTATGATTGGGCGCTCATTTTCTGCGATTTGACAATTCTTTTGCCGGATGAATATTTTTAGTAACTGACGTATTTTCCAGCTGAAAAAAAACTATATTTGAAAGGCTGTTATTAACCTGCTAACCTTTAAAAACCATGGACAAAAATCAACAAGGTCAACTGGCGCTAGCCGGTTTGTTTATTTGTATTGGATTAATGCTGGCTGGCCTTTTTCTGAAAAAAGGCATTGAGAATTTCAAAGCAATGGACAGGGTTGTTACGGTGAAAGGCCTCTCCGAAAAGGAAGTAAAAGCTGACCGGGTTATCTGGCCATTGATGTATAAAGAAATCGGAGATGACCTGATAACGCTCAATTCAACCGTAACCATCAAAAATGAAGCGATTGTATCTTATCTGACTTCTCATGGCTTAACGCCCGAAGAAATTACGGTTTCCGCACCTGAAATTGTTGACATGAAGGCGGAGCGTTACAGCAATACCCCTGTGACTTACCGGTATAACGTAACCTCTGTCGTTACGGTCGCTTCTTCAAAAGTGGATCTGGTGAGAAACCTCATGAATAACCAGAATGTGCTTATCAAACAGGGCATAGCCATAACGAGCGAAGATTACAGCAATCAGAAACAATTTCTGTTTACCAGACTGAATCAGATCAAACCCGGAATGATTCAGGAAGCCACCCAAAATGCCAGAGCTTCGGCACTGAAATTTGCACAAGACTCGGAAAGTAAACTCGGTAAAATCAAGACGGCTGATCAGGGACAGTTTTCCATTACCGACAGAGATGCCAATACGCCTTACATCAAGTCAGTGAGGGTTGTCACGACCATCTGTTATTATTTGGAAGACTGATCAGATGACTCTTAAACCCGGAAAAATGAATGCCTGAGCCAACGTGGCAGGTGTAGCACCTGACATCCCCTGACGAGTCCTCCCCTCCAGCTGGTTACAGCTAATTTTAGGCCAATAGTAAATTAAAATGGATGTGATATCCGTTCGACGAACAAATCATACCGTTGCAATGTTAATGGATTAGGACAGGTGGAAGTTGGCTATATGTTTCCGAAAGCTTCCGTTACTGTTCTCCTGTAGAAAGACAGACAAACAAACCAAATCAATAGGAGGAACGAACAATGGAACCTAAAATCCCGTTTGTTATTACCATCAGTCGCCAGTTAGGAAGTGGAGGTGCGTACATCGGGCAACAACTGGCAAAAAAACTGCATGTTTTTTATGCTGACCGTGAAATCATCAGTGAAGCAGCCAAAAAGCTGTCGGTGAAGGAGAAGGAGCTGGAAACACGAGATGAGAAAGCGTTGTTCTGGCAATCCTTGATTGAATCGTACGCTGCCAATACTGACAATTACCTGCCAACGCAGATTATTGTCCCCATTGACCGGGAATTGTTTGAAGCTGAATCGGAAATCATCGAACGCATTGCGAAAGAACGTTCGGCTGTGATTATCGGACGGTGTGGCTCGCATATTCTTCGCAACTACCCGAATCATATCAGTTTGTATTTCCATGCCGACAACATTTCCCGGATCGCACGTATCCGGAAGTTATATGAGAAGTCGGAAGAAGCAGCGGAACGGATGATGCTGAAAAGCGATAAAGAAAGGGGACGGTATACCCATAAATTTACCGGTGAAGACTGGAACGATCTGAGATTGTACGATCTGACAGTCAACACCGGCGTATTGGGAATGGATGGTACCGTAGAACTGG
>JAUZOU010000083.1 GCA_030706285.1 Bacteroidota bacterium | reverse complement strand
GATATTTTTGATAAAGCCGGGAATATTGATTTCAACCGGACAACCGGTCATGCAAGTCGGATTGACACAATCCAGACAACGTTTCGATTCGATTAAAGCCTGCTCGACAGTCAACCCCTGATTTACTTCCTCACGATTGTGACTTCGGTATTCAGCATCCAGTTCATTCATGGGCACTCTGGGAATGTCCGTGCGTTCCTTCGCTTTCATGGTTTTACGTAATGCTTCACGCCATTCCTGGTCGCGTTGATTGGCAAGGGGTTCTTTGCTGGTCATATTCAATAAGTTGTATTTTTAATTCAATAACAGGCTCACTATACCGGAGACTGCTTAATCTGTTTCTCGGGTTTATATTGTTATTGATGTTCCTGGTCTTTGTAGGCACCCAGACGTTGGATCATCTCATCGAAATCCACCTGATGAGCATCAAATTCAGGGCCATCCACACAGACAAACTTTGTTTGTCCGCCAACCGTAACACGGCAAGCGCCACACATACCCGTGCCGTCGACCATGATCGTATTGAGTGAAGCGACTGTCGGAATCTCGTATTTCTTAGTTAAGAGCGACACAAATTTCATCATGATTGCCGGCCCGATGGTCACACAAAGGTCAACTTTTTCGCGCTGGATCACCTCTTCAATGCCATTTGTCACCAGTCCCTTTTTACCGGACGATCCATCATCCGTCATCAGGATGACTTCATCAGAGTTGGCTCTCATTTCATCCTCCAGAATGATCAGGTCTTTTGTCCGGGCGGCCAAGACCGTGATGACACGATTTCCGGCCTTTTTCATAGCCTCAACGATAGGCAGCATCGGAGCAACGCCAACGCCTCCGCCAGCACAAACGACCGTTCCGAAATGCTCGATGTGCGTTGCTTTGCCAAGCGGGCCAACCACATCCAGAATGTCATCGCCTTCATTCAGATCACACAACTTCCTGGAGGTCTTTCCCACCCGCTGAACGACCAACGAAATAGTACCTTTTTCAACATCAGCCGAAGCAATGGTCAGTGGAATCCGCTCACCTTTCTCGCAAACCCTGACGATTACGAAATGGCCGGCTTTCCGCGCTTTGGCAATCATAGGTGCTTCAACATCGAGGCGCACGACAAGGTCAGAAAAATTCGTTTTACGAAGAATCTTGTTCATATAGTTAGTTGTGTGTATGAATAAGTGACAATATGTATAAATGACGGCGCAAAAATACTGGAAAAAGGTCAGTAAGTCAAGCTATTTTTCCGTTACCTTTGTCAGAAAAAGTTAATTGTTGCAACGATTCGGTCGACTTTTTGAAAATCAGATCAATTGATGCTCTTTTTCGACCGTACACAAACTCACCACCTTGTCCATCCAATGATCAATTGCCTATGATGCCTGCTGAATCCAACTACAAAGCCGTCCTGTTTGATTTGGACGGCACTCTCATTAATTCATTGCATGATATTGCCGATGCCATGAACCGTGTACTGACCGCCAGAGGTTTTCCGGCTCATACCTACGATGAATACAGGACCTTCATCGGAAGAGGACTGAAAAATCTGGCAGAACGTTCCTTACCTGAAGGCAGCAAAGACGAAGAGACCGTTAAGGTGGTCCATCATGATCTCATGATCGATTATGGAACGCATTACATCAATAAGACGTTACTTTACAAAGGCATTCCCGAACTGCTAGATGCACTTTCTGCCCGCCAGATGAAGCTGGCTATCCTTTCCAACAAAGCTAACGAGATTACTCAGAAAATAGTGGGAGAATTGCTGGCCCGTTGGCCTTTCGGATGCATTATGGGGCCTGGAGGAGACATTCCCCGCAAACCGGATCCGACAGGCGCTCTCGTTTGCAGCCGGAAACTGGACGTAGAACCGCAAGCAATTCTTTATCTAGGAGATTCAGGCATCGATATGCAGACCGCCGTGGCCGCCGGGATGCATCCTGTCGGTGTCACCTGGGGATTCCGCAGCAAAGAAGAGCTGATCGCAAACGGTGCTGTCGATCTGATAGACAAACCGGAAGAGTTGATTGAGTTACTTTAAACTTAGACTTAAAAACGGACCTATTTAAAAATGGATGGACTAAGCATCAATTTGGATCAACGGATTTAACTATGAAAGTTTTCAAAATAAACGATGGGAAAGATGTTGGTCAGACGACTGCTTTTAATCGCCGTTCCGCCAGCCCGAACAGTCGGCTTGCTCCGATTCGAAAAACTAAAAACCGGGTTGAGTGAGGCTGAGTTTTCGAAGCGTCACTACGTTCCTCGGAAGACGAAAACTCCGGGCGCCTCACTCAACCCGGTTTTCTTAACGTTTTTCTTCATAGTCGCCGCAGCCTGCCCGTGCCTGCTTCACTACCAGTTACTATCAATCAGTTGATCCTTCTTGTGGAGGGACTCCACAAGTCTTCAATTTGATCCACTATTATAAACGACAGGAATCCTAAGACAGGCCATTGACCAAGATGCCGTTCCAATAGACGGAAAAATCAATTCGTAAAAATTAGAAAATATAAGCCAGCGAAATGCTCAGGTTCCTGTTCTGCAGTTCGTTAAACGGGTTGATGTTTTGTCCGGCCAACATTTCTTCTTTACCAAGTTTGCTCAGGCCCCAATCATATTTAAAAGACAGTTGGATACCCATCAATTCGACACCAGCTCCCGCACCAACTCCGTAATCGAAATTATTCATGTAGTCCTTTACATCTTCGTATTGTTTCGAACTGCCGTTTATCAAGGCTCCTGTCATAAATGACACATATGGTCCGCCCTGAATGAAAGCCCTGGCAAACGGAAGACCAAAGCCTAACTGAATGTTCAGTGGTACTTCAATATTCTGTGATTTCCATTTCATATCACTTTCACTAAACAGGTCTGAAACCGTGGAATTATTGAATTGGCCGCCTTTTACACTATACAACACTTCAGGCTGAAGGACCAGGCCCAACACATGCGTCTGTAGCACAACACCAAACTGATAATTGGTGGAGCCTTTCACCTGATCGATGATAGAAGAGGCATCAGTGGTTAAACTACTGATGTTTGCTCCAGCCTTGATACCTAATCTCGTCTGAGCATTGGTCACACCAGCAATAAGCAACAGGGCTAGTGCGATAGAAGTGGTTTTCTTCATGACTTTAACGTATTAAAATGAATAATTGACGTTTAACTGACCTTGCTACAAAAATACAACTTTGCGTCATTAACCATCTACTTTGTTGAATTAAAAAAGAAAAAAACAACTATTCAACAACAGGATTTGGCGAATCAAAAAAAAACGTCTACTTTTGTGCCCGCCTAATGCCCAGATGGCGGAATTGGTAGACGCGCTGGTCTCAAACACCAGTGGATTCACTTCCATGCCGGTTCGATCCCGGCTCTGGGTACGCCCCGAAACGCTAATAGTCTAATTTGTTGACTATTAGCGTTTTTTGTTTGCCTGTTTTGTCAATATAAAAAAATGGTGTCTAAAATAGGATCAAGTGAAAATACTCATTTCCTTCACGACGGGATAAATTTTCCATTCACCGGAATCCGCATAAAGCGGAGTCAGCAGATCAAAAATCGTTTATAGACTTATAACTCGTTAACAAACTCTCCAAATCGAAGCACCCGCTCTGCATTGGCTTTGTTAAATAGCAGATGCTCAAAATCACGGTATTTTTTCTTGAGATCCGTTTTATGAACGGTTTCGAGTAATGCGCGCTTTAGTCCCTCTTTATTGCTAATATTTTGTTTGAAAGCCAGATAATCATAATCAGGCTCGGTCTGTCCCAGCAAGAACATTGCATCGTAGAAGTCGCGACCTTTCTGTCGAGTCAGCAAAGCCGACAGTTTCATCGCACACAGAATTGAATCGGGTGGCACAGGAAACGGGAAAAAGAAACCTGCCCGTTTGATATTGACAACAGCCGGTTTATAATCAAATCCCTGATCCTGACTTTCAATCTTGATAAGAAAACGTTCTTCTCGATATCCGGACAAACCCAATTCAAACAAAAATTCCGGGAAAAAGAAATTACGCCTGAAAGCGAAAAGTTTTTCATTCGTTTTGTCGCAAGTTTCCGATTTCAAGCCTGAACGCTGTAAAAAAGTCAATATTTCGTTGGTCATTTTCGTAAAATCTCCCTGCGAGAAATTTTTACAATCAAAATTCAAATCTTCCGAGAAACGGTCTATACCCTTGGCAAGCCTAAGGTTCGTTCCGCCGATAAATACAACTTTCTGAACATAGGACGAGGTTGATAGCCAATCCAATATCATCAACTGAATGTACTCTATTACCATATATTTCTGGTAAGTCGTGTCTTGCCGCAACTCTGCAGGGAAATAGCCTTTTATTTGCTGTAAGTCTATCATAGTCCGTATGTTTTTTTCATTAGCCCCACTCTTCGTATCAATGCCTTACTACCAAATCGAGCTAAATATTCTTCCAACCTATTTATATCCAAATTGTTGGCAATATAATCTTCATCTAACCTCAAATTCTCCAGCTCTTCGGACGAATCATAAAACGGATAAAGATAAAGCAAATCGAGCAGTGCCTTTTCGGGGTGCGCAAACAATATCGACTTGTCGCCGAAAGGTTTTAATTCATAGCCAAAAAAGAGATCCTCCCGCACTTTCTTATACGTGTAAACTCCGAAGTCATTCTGAAAATCGGCAGTTTTCAACGAAGATATTGCCGTAATTTGCGTTACTGCCTCAGGGATTATCCCGTAAAACGCGAGCACACTATGCAAACTAATATACGATGGCTTATAAATGCGGTTTGAGAGGTAGAGGGCAAAATCCGAGTGTCCACGAAGTTCAGGAAAAGAGTAATAGCCCTGCCGCAACTTCATTAACAATCCCTGTTTTAGCCAGCGTGTCAGGTTATTTGGGTTGAAATCAGGGTATAGAACGGCTATCTGGTGTGTATTGACACACCCGACCTCAATAAAACTACTACGGAACTCTATAAAATTCATTTTGTTTCTATTTTTCTACAAAAATAGTGATTTTTAGAAATGAAACAATACATTGATTGATACACCCCAAACGTGACACCGCTTATATCGAGAATATCTATATTCCCAAAAAGAGGTACATCAATGTGACGCTAAAAGGATTAAATCCACAGCAGAGCGGCTCTCATTTTGAGGCAATCTCCTATTTCGCCTGGGGCGCGGAATACGAAGGAAACAATAAGTTGATTGACACAAATTACGGTATATATCGTAGTGGAACAGACCGTTACGTAGCCAAAACAGAAAAACAAACATTTAAAATGCCATTTGCACTCAATGAAAACAACGTAGTGATAATCTCCAAACTCAAAAATGGTGTGGCAACAAGAGATACCTGTAAAGTTTATGTCACAAAAGACAGCCCTCAACGCTTGACATTTGAATATTGAGGGAAACTCACCCCCCGATTAAAAGAAGTTCTTACCTTTGGGGCAAAGAAACGTTATGAATTTTCAGATCGTACAACCATCCGGATTTCTGAGCAATTACATACAGCGATACTGCTTTATGGAATCAGACAAGCACGAAAAGACGATCGTAGAGCGGGTAATACCGGTCGAGCACATTCAGTTAATGTTTCATTACAGAAACCCATTTACCGAATACCATCCGGACGAGAGCATTGTCAAGCAATCCAGATCCATATTAAGCGGATTGACCGATTCGTTTTCAGACGTATCGACCAATGGCGAAACGGGGGTGGTTTTTGTCAGCTTTTATCCGGCCGGTGCCTGTCATTTTTTTCGTTTTCCACTTTCTGAAATTGAAAACCGGAGCATCGATCTGTCGGATATATTCGGTCAACAAGTCAGGCAAGTAGAAGAGAGACTTTATTTAAGCCGCTCCATAAAAGAAAAAGTGTCTGTTATCGAGCATTTCCTGGCCGGGCTTTATTCTCCGGTTCCGTTATACGACAGCCTGCTCATCGGCAAAGGAGTCGATCTGATTAAACACAATAACGGACAAAACAATGCTGCCTTATTATGCGACCAGCTTTCCGTCACGCCCAAAACGCTTGAACGCAAGTTTTCCCGGTATCTTGGAAAAACGACCAAGCAAGTGATCAAACTGTTCCGGTTTTACGGCGTCTTACACGATTTCACCAACGACAAATGCACCAGTATGACTGAACGAGCGTACCGGAACGGTTATTCCGACCAATCGCATTTTATCCGCGATTTTAAGTCCTTTTCGGGATACACCCCAGGAGAATTCACGTCAAAATACCCGGAGTTCAACATCGACAACGATTATTGCTGATCACAGGACCTCTTTCAAATACTTCCCGGTATATGATTCCCGGCAATGAACCAGATCTTCCGGCAAGCCTTCGAAAATCAGGCGGCCGCCTTTCTGCCCACCTTCGGGGCCCAAATCGATAATCCAGTCGGCATATTTTATAATGTCGAGATTGTGTTCAATAATGACTACGGTATTGTTCTTGTCAACCAACGTTCGGACAATTTTGTAAAAGTTCTCGATATCAGACAGATGCAGGCCGGTGGTAGGTTCGTCCATTACATAGATACTGCCCGATTTACGAAGTTCGGTAGCGATCTTGAGACGCTGGCACTCACCGCCGGAAAGTGTACTGAGCGATTGCCCCAGTTTTAAATATCCCAAACCGACTCGTTGCAGCAATTGCAAATGCTTGTCTATTTTGGGATCATTGAAAAATTCTTCCGCCTGGTTGACTGTCATATCGAGCACTTCGAAAATGCTCTTTCCCAGATACGACAAGTCGAGGACTTCCTGTTTATAACGTTTCCCGTCGCATTCATCGCAGCGTGTCTTGACCGAATCGAGGAAGTGCATGTCATAGGTCAGCACCCCTTGTCCTTTGCATTTCGGGCAAGCCCCCTTGGAGTTGAAGCTAAAAAGTGAGGCGTCTTGTCCGGTATTTTCGGCAAACACTTTGCGTATCATGTCAAAGGCACCGATGAATGTGACAATGTTTCCGCGAGAAGTTCTGCCGATCGGAGATTGATCGATCACCACCGCTTCGGGATGTTCCGGGACGAAGCAGCCGTGAATCAGACTGCTTTTACCGCACCCGGCCACTCCGGTAATGCACGTCAATACCCCTTTGGGGATCCGTACCGACAGGTCTTTCAGATTATTGGCCGTTGCATGGTTTATCTGGTAATATTCTTTCCAAGACTTGCGTTTACAGGTATGCCGGGAAGTACTTGACAAGTATTTTCCAGTCAGTCCTTCCGATTCAAGCAATCCTTCTGCCGGACCGTTAAAGACAATCGATCCGCCGTTTTTGCCCGCCGCCGGACCAATGTCGACCACCCATTCGGCAGCACGGATGATATCGGGATCGTGTTCCACCACAAACACACTGTTGCCTTTGTCTTTAAGTTGCGATAAAATGGACAACAGTTTTTCCGTATCGCGTGGATGCAAACCGATGGTCGGCTCATCAAGGACATACAACAAATCGGTCAAATCGCAATTGAGCTGTTTTGCCATCTTTACCCGTTGGCTTTCCCCGCCCGAAAGCGTCGAAACAGGGCGTTCGAGTGACAGGTATCCGACTCCGATCTGCGTCAGTTGCTCTAAAAGGAATGTCACTTTCCGGATGATGGGACGTGAGAGTTCCACATCGATTTCTCTCATAAACCGTAGCACGTCGCTGAGCTCCATACGAAACACCTCGTCGATGGAAACGCCGTTGATCGTTACCGAACGGGCCCGTTCGTTGATGCGTGTGCCATTACAATGCTCACACGTTCGGTATACAAAAAACTGATTGTAGGCATTCCGGTCTTCCTCTTCCGATTCATCATCAGCCCGGCCGATCACTGCGTTTTCGAGTTTCCGCGCAATGCCTTCGAAATACCTGTTGTACGTAAGGCTCGTTTTTGCTTTGTCGAGCAATACCGGTTCGGAATACAGCAATTTGTCCAGTTCTTCTCCGGTATAGTCCTTGAGCTTTTTATCTACGTCGAAAATCTTGTAGCTGATCAATTCCTTTAACATATAAGAATTTGTCTTATATATCGTGTGCTGAATCGCCCCTTCCCGGATCGATTTTTCCTTATCGATAAACCGATCTACATCGATTTTGACCTGTTTCCCCAGTCCATGGCAATGGGGGCACATGCCTTCTGGGTGATTGAACGAAAAGGCAAAAGAAGGTAGGTTGAGAAACGGCCGGCCTATGCGTGAGTAAAGCAGCCGGATGTAGGTAGCCAACTCAGTCACAGTACCGACGGTGCTGCGCAAGTTGTTGCCCAACCGTTTCTGGTCGATCACGATCGGAGTTGACAGATTATAAATTTCTTCCACATCGGGACGCGACAGCTTTGGAAGACGCGAACGGGCAAATGTGCCGAATGTTTCGATCAGTTGCCGCTGAGCTTCAGTATAGATGGTATCGAAAAGCAGAGATGATTTTCCTGAACCTGAAACCCCGGTAAAAGCTACCAGCTTGTGTTTGGGAATTTCGATATCAATATTTTTCAGATTATTTGTATGGGCGTTTTTAATGATAATGTTATCTCTATTCATCATATGTTTAGACATTTGACGGCAAAACTACAGCCTTCCCGTTTGTAATAATTGAAAAAAACAGACAAATTGAATGTGCCCGTTTTATTGACCAAAATTAGCAAAATTGCTTTTATGTAATTGATCATCTACGCGTTGTGCTAATTTATCGCGAGCACTCGCCTGCGCTGCAAAATCTTTCCAGTTTTTAATCACGGCACTCATTTCGATACCACAGGCTTTTGCCATCAGGTAATACGCATATTCCACGCGTCCCCACCCGGATGTTTCGCCAAATTGGGCATCACTCACACCATCGAGCTTAATTAGCCAGTGCTCGTTTGACTTTTTGGGTGCCAGTAAATGCATAATGCACCGGCTCTATCGGATCATGATCTTCCGGTTATACAGGCCATGACCTGTTCTAACTGAGATAATGAAGATGCCTGATGGCAGTTCAGTCGTAAAGCTGGTTCCATTGAGCTTTTCTTCCAGCAGGCGCCGACCTAGTGTATTGTAAATTTGAACGGTTGCTACTGAGGGAATATCGTTGATAAACAGCGTTCGACCTTCCGTAAACACATCTAGGGTTTCTTCGTAGGAATGGTCAACCGCATTTACAACATTGGCATAGCCATATAAATTGGTATTGTTGAAGCTCACCTGATAAGGCCATTGTTCATCGTTTGCATCGTTATCATCCCAGGCATGACGCCAATGCACACTGGGGGCACCGGAAACGACCAGCCATAATTTGTCGCAAGTTGCCGGGCAATCGAAACTGAGACTTCCTTTTCCGTCATTGTCCGACATGCTGGCAGACTTGATATCACCATACACACGCGTTCCATTTTTAAGCAACGCCACAAAGCCATAACGCCAACCGGCATAGGAAACATAATTCTTACGGAAACCTGCCATTCCGGCCTCTCCTTCGAAATTGACCGTCACGGTTTTGGCCGTCAGGGGTGCGTTCAGTCTGATGATGTTGTGTCCATAGTTTTCCAGGCAAACCGTAGAGTCAATTCTCCAGACATAACTACCCATATTGTTCATCTTCGGCTGTGTCCGGGATGTGATCGTACTTGCTCCATAGGATTTAATCGCCGGGATATCCCAGGTGGCAAATCGGGCAGCACAATTCCACATTTCGTCGTTAAATTGGCTTTGAGAAATGCCGTTC
>JAUZOU010000082.1 GCA_030706285.1 Bacteroidota bacterium | reverse complement strand
TGATGGAATTACAGGAAGTCAAAAAAGATATTGCCAAACATTTAGGAGAACGCATTGTTGTGCGTCTGTAGGAACCATAAAACCAATGATATGTATGCTCTCGAAGCCGAAAAATTAGTCAAACGTTACGCGAACCATCTAGCCCTGGATGAGGTTGATCTGAACGTACCCGAGCAAAAGATATACGGACTGCTTGGCCCAAACGGAGCTGGTAAGACGACATTGATCCGGATCATCAACCAGATTACGGCTCCAGACAGTGGTCAGGTACGGTTAAACGGACGTCCCATGGTACCGGATGACATTCAATTGATCGGATACCTGCCTGAAGAACGGGGACTCTATAAAAAAATGAAAGTCGGTGAACAAGCCTTGTACCTAGCTCGACTTAAAGGTCTTTCCAAACAGGATGCAGCGATCCGGCTGAAATATTGGTTTGATAAGTTCGACATTGAATCGTGGAAAAACAAGAAACTGGAAGAATTATCCAAAGGTATGCAGCAAAAGGTCCAGTTCATCATCACCATCCTGCATGAGCCCAAGTTGCTTATTTTCGACGAACCGTTCAGTGGATTTGATCCTGTCAATGCCCAGCTGTTGAAAGATGAGATCCTGAATCTGAAAGAAAAAGGAGCCACGGTGCTGTTTTCGACTCATAACATGTCCTCCGTGGAAGAAATCTGTGATGAAATCACGTTGATTAATAAATCCAGGGTAGTGCTTCATGGCAATGTCGATGAAATCAGACGCAGGCATTCGAAAGGGATCTATCTGATCAGTTCGGTCAACGAGGAGGTGGCCGAAAAAACCGGTACGGTCTATGATACACTTTCCTGTGAAAAACGGAGTAACCGTCTTTACCTTACGGTCCAGAAAAAGCCGGGTGTGGACACCGGACAATTGCTGAAAGAACTTTCCTCTCAATATGACCTCCGGTCGTTTGAAGAACAAGTACCGACTATGAATGATGTTTTTATCCAAACCGTACAACAATGAGTAAAATCGGACTAATCATCGAACGAGAGTACATGAGTCGTGTCAAAAAGAAATCATTTCTGATTCTGACCATACTGACACCCATCCTGATCATAGCCCTGATTGCCATCCCACTACTGCTGTCAATGGTCAAGGACTCTTCTGTCAAACAGATTGCTGTCGCCGACTATTCGGGCAATTATTACAAGCGCCTTCAAAGCAGCAAGCAATACCAATTTGTCAGAACCGATAAAAAATTGGCCGCCTTTCACAAAACTTCCATCAACAGCAAAGATATGTATGCGTTGCTGGTGATTAAAGGTGATCTGAGTACAGATACAGGAAAGGTTGTCCTGTATTCAAAAAAACAGATTGAAATGGATCTGAAAGATTTTATTAGCGATCAGTTGAAGACAATGGCCAGAAATGACAAAGTGGCCTCGTTCCACATCCCAAATCTCGACAAGATCATCAAGGAATCCGATCCGGCGATTTCAATCAGTACCATCAAATGGAACGAAGATGGCAGTGAAAAAGAGAGCTCTTCCGAATTGGCTATGATCATTGGGATGATCTGCACCATGGCCATTTATATCTTTATCTTTGCTTACGGTGCCATGGTCATGAACGGAGTCATTGAAGAAAAGACCAACCGGATCGTCGAAATCATTGTCTCTTCCGTCAAGCCTTTCGAACTGATGATGGGTAAAATCATCGGTATCGCCATGGTCGGACTGACACAGGTTATGCTGTGGGTCATTATTCTTGCGGGTAGTATTGGCATTGCCGGAGCCTTTCTGAGCGATAGTCTGACACCTGGAAAAATAGCGTCCATCAGTACAGAAATGGCCGGTACTCAATCGATCAACGGACAAATGCAACTGTCCAATACTGCAAATCTTACATCAATGGCTGGTGCAGATCAAACAGACAATCCTCAAATTGCTGAGATGCTTCAAATGCTTCACAGCATGAATATGACGGAACTGGTCATTTGTTTTATCCTGTTTTTCCTTGGAGGCTATTTACTTTATGCGTCTTTATTTGCAGCCGTCGGAAGTGCGATAGACAGTCAGGAGGACGCGCAACAGTTCACATTGCCACTTACAATTCCTGTGCTTTTTGCTTTATACGCAGGTATTTACAGTGCATCAAATCCTGATGGGCCATTGGCTTTCTGGTGTTCCCTCATCCCCTTCACCTCTCCTATTGTCATGATGGTCAGGATACCCTTTGGCGTTCCATTTTGGCAACTGGCTTTGTCCTTTGGTTTATTGGTCATTACGTTTGTGATGACGACAGCCTTTGCTTCAAAAATTTACCGGACAGGCATTCTTATGTACGGCAAAAAAGCCACGTATAAAGAACTTTGGAAATGGTTGACCTACAAAAGTTAAGAAAAACGTTCAACAAATAAAAAACCCGTATCTTTGTCTACCCATAAACAGGGAAGGCAATTACCTTGTTAATTACCAAAACAAATTTTATGACAGAAACAGAACAATTAGTTGAACGCATCAAAGAAGGTATTCAGGAAAAAAAAGGCAAAACGATCACCATCGTTGACATGACTAAACTGGAAGCGATCTGCAGCTATTTTGTCATTTGCGAAGGCGCCTCAAATACTCAGATCATGGCTATCACCGATGCGGTTGAGACGTATGTAAGAAAGACGTCCAACGTAAAGCCTTTTGCTATTGACGGCCTCAGCAATGCCACATGGGTCGTCATGGATTATGGAGATGTCATTGTCCATATATTTGAAAAAGAAGCCAGAGATTTTTATAACCTGGAGCACTTGTGGTCAGATGCCAAATTGACAGACATACCTGATTTGGTATGATTTATGCCGTTCTGACTAGATAACCATGCTTCGATAACTTAACAGACACCATCACATAAATGGAAAAGAAACCGATCAATAAAGGCATAAAGCCTCCTCAGTTTAATATTTACTGGATTTATACCCTGATTTTAGTGGGTATCATTGGGTTTTCTTTGATGGGAACCAAAGAAACAGTCAAAAAAGCGACATTCACTCAACTTGAAGGCTACGTCAAAAAAGGCCAGGTTGATCACATGGTTGTTCAGAAACACAAAGACGTCGTTGAAGTCTTTATCAAAGATTCTGCAAAAGTGGCCGTTTTCGGAGATACCAAGAACATCAAAACTGCCAAAATTGTCGTCACCATTCCGTCTGCCGACCGGTTTGATGTGTTTCAAAAAGAAATGTCCGACAAATACGGTTACAACGGAGGCGTTGAATACCAGGAAAACAAAGATTACCTGATTTCATTCCTGTTGAATGTACTTCCGTTTCTGTTGCTGATTTTTGTATGGATCTATTTCATGCGCAAGATGTCTGGCGGAGGTAGTGGCGTTGGAGGCGGAGGCGTATTCAGCGTCGGCAAGTCGAAAGCACAACTTTTTGACAAAGGCACCACCAACCGCATCACATTCAAGGATGTAGCCGGTTTGAGCGAAGCCAAAGTTGAGGTAGAAGAAATTGTCTCTTTCCTGAAGAATCCATCCAAATATACGGAACTGGGAGGTAAAATTCCAAAGGGCGCTCTGCTTGTTGGCCCTCCTGGAACGGGTAAGACATTGTTGGCCAAAGCCGTTGCAGGTGAAGCTGATGTGCCGTTCTTTTCCTTGTCCGGATCTGATTTTGTCGAAATGTTTGTTGGGGTCGGTGCCTCCCGCGTGCGGGATTTGTTCCGTCAAGCCAAGGAAAAAGCACCTTGCATTGTCTTCATCGATGAGATCGATGCCGTTGGTCGTGCTCGTGGCAAAAACCCGAATATGGGCGCTAATGATGAGCGTGAAAACACCCTGAACCAGTTACTCACCGAAATGGATGGGTTCGGTTCGAACAGCGGTGTCATCATTCTGGCTGCCACAAACCGGGCCGACATCTTGGACAAAGCCCTGTTGCGTGCCGGTCGTTTTGACCGTCAGATCAATGTCGAACTGCCGGATATCAACGAACGGCGTGAGATATTCAATGTCCACCTCCGTCCTATAAAGATCGATGAATCGGTCGATTCAGAATTCATGGCCCGCCAGACTCCAGGCTTTTCCGGTGCCGATATAGCCAATGTCTGCAACGAAGCAGCGTTGATTGCCGCCCGGAAAGGCAAACAGTACGTACAGAAAGAAGACTTCATGGATGCGGTCGACCGTATTATCGGCGGTCTGGAAAAGAAAAATAAAATCACGACAGTGGCAGAACGCAGATCCATCGCTTTACACGAAGCCGGTCACGCAACATTAAGCTGGCTGTTGGAATTTGCTCACCCGCTTGTCAAAGTGACCATCGTACCAAGAGGCAAGGCGCTGGGTGCTGCCTGGTATTTGCCGGAAGAACGTCAGCTCACCACCAAGGAACAGATGCTCGATGAAATGTGCTCTGCACTGGGAGGACGCGCGGCAGAAGAACTTTTCCTCGGACATGTCTCGACCGGTGCATTAAACGATCTGGAACGTGTCTCCAAACAGGCATGGGCTATTGTTGTGTATTATGGCATGAGTGAAAGCCTGGATAATATCAGCTATTTCGATTCATCCGGTTCCAACGAATTCTCATTTACGAAACCATATAGTGAAAAAACAGCTGAGAAAATTGACGGCGAAGTCAAAAAAATGGTCAATGAGCAATATGCCCGCGCCAAACGCATTCTTGCCGAATACGCCGCCAAACATAATGAATTGGCTGATTTGCTGGTAGAGCGTGAAGTCATCTTTGCTGAGGATCTGGAACGGATCTTTGGTAAACGGCCATGGACGTCGAGAACACAGGAAATTCTCGACGAGCAAAAGCGGATTGACGCAGCTAAAGCGTTGGAAGAAACAAAAGCTCAGGAAGAAGCCGGAGAATTGGAGGCAAGTCAAGCTCAACAGGATGAGCCAGCCTCACAAGACACGGCTGCAGAAGAAGCGCCCATTGAAGACAACACGGCGGCAACATCTTCCAATGATGACGCTCCTAAAGAGAATACCGACCCTGATGATCAGACAGCCTCAACCAATCAATGATTTAGTCGTTTCATGAAAAATCTGACAATAAGAACCATTTCCGGAATCATTTATGTTGCCCTAATCACTGTGGCAATTTTGTGTGGCCCTTATAGTTTTGCAGCTATCTTTGGTACTATTACGTGCCTGGCCTTGTGGGAATTTTACCGGTTGCTTGAAAAAACGACCGGTATCCATGTCGATAAACCAGTTGCTATTTTGGGTGGTTTATACCTGTTCTTAGCAGGCTTTTTAAATTTTGCCGGGATATGGCCGATCACGTTTTTGTCTCTTTGGTTTTTATTCATGTTATACCTGCTTATCCGCGAATTGTATGTGACAAAAAGCAATCCCCTCCACAATATCGCGTATACCTTTCTGGGGCAGGTTTACATTGTTCTGCCGCTTATTTTTCTTGGTAAACTCGGTTATATTGGCGAGCACTACTCACCTGTTTATCTGATGTCCTTTTTCGTATTGATCTGGATTTATGATACCGGTGCTTTCCTTGTCGGCTCTACGTTTGGGAAACATCGGTTAATGGAACGCATCTCACCGAAAAAGTCCATTGAAGGGCTTATCGGAGGATTGATCCTTTCATTGATTGCTTCGGTAGTTATCTCTGTATTATTTCCTGATCAACTTACCTTGATTCAATGGCTTGGATTTGCATTAGTAACGGTCATTTTCGGGACTTGGGGCGACTTGGTCGAATCGATGTTCAAACGTTCGTTAAATGTGAAAGATTCCGGCAACATGATCCCCGGGCACGGAGGCATGTTGGATCGAATTGACAGCTGCCTGTTGGCGGCCCCCGCCGTCGTCATTTATTTTTTGTTCGTTCTTTAACTGAACTTAAACACGCTACATCCACATAAGCGACCCCTGCTATGGATATTGAAAGTGAGAACCAGTTGCTTAAAAGGCTTCAAGATGTGCATCAGAGCAGAGAGGCGTTCAATGTGCTGGTCAACGAATTTTCTGAAAGTCTGTACTGGCAGATACGAAAAATGGTGCTCAGTCATGACGATGCCAATGATGTGCTTCAAAATACCCTTATCAAAGCTTGGAATAATATTGCTCAATTCCGCGGAGAATCGAGACTGTCTACCTGGCTGTTCAGAATCGCCATTAATGAATCGTATACGTTTCTGAACAAAGAACGGCAACGAAACTTGTCGTCCATGACGGATCTTGAAGATGTCATGGTTCAGAGCCTCCAAAGTGATCCGTATTTTTCAGGCGATGAGGCGGCCTTAAAATTGCAGCGTGCTATTCTCAGCCTTCCTGACAAGCAGCGGTTGGTATTCAATATGAAATATTATAATGATATGAAATATGAGGAAATATCTGAGATTCTAGGTACGTCGGTCGGTGCATTGAAAGCATCCTACCACCATGCCGTAAAAAAAGTCGAGGCTTATCTTGAACTGGATGAATAAAGATATTAAACCTTCCCCATTAAAATAAGTCAAATCACCGATTCAGTGCAGAACGTCATTAGCAGATGCCTGCAAAAAAGAAAGGGATATCCTATGATACAAGAAAAAACAATTCTAAAAGAACCGGGAGACAAGGCCATCTTCTCTGTACCGGAAGGCTATTTTGAAGAATTGTCTGCCAGAATGGATGGGCTCATCGACCAGACAGAACAGTCGAAGCATTCATCGACCAACAGAGTGCCGGGTAAACTCGTTCATATGCGCCCACTGTTGTATATGGCAGCTTCACTTGTGGTTGTCTTGTTCTGTATCGGAACGGTTCTTAAATTAAAGTCGAATCAATCTGATTCAACGAAACTAACAGAGAATAGCGTCTCAACGCAACAGACAGCAGAAGATTACCTGATCAATCAGGTTGGAACTTACCGGATTTCCGAATATTACGTCGATCCGGAACAATATGATGAATAAATCACGATTGCGATAAAATGGCTATGGAACGAGCATGTTTGCACCAAACATCAAAGCTGATCATCATTCGACATGCATAGTTACAACATAGCCTTGAACGAAAAAAAACAGTTTTATATGAAACGAGTCGTTGATAAGTTGGAAGTCTATTGCATGAGCCTTATTTCATCGGGCTCATGGATCAATCTAAAAAGATTTTCAGCCGTTTTGTTAGTGCTATTTCTAGCGATGAATTGTTACGCTGATCCGAGTAATGGAAACAACGAACGTCAAAAACGCTGGGAAGAAATGGTCGCCAAACGGGCCGCTTTCTTTACGGAACGCATCGGATTGACAGCCGAAGAAGCGCAGGCATTCTGGCCTGTATACAATCAATTGCAGGCCGAAAAAGGGAAGCTCAATAAAAAGATGCATGATCTTCACCACAATGCTAAAAAAAATGCGAAGGGAGAGAGGATGCTTGATTATGGGAAACTGACCGATGAAATGATCCGCATTAAAGTACAGGAAGCTAATCTGGATAAAATTTACCACCAGAAATTCAAGAGAATCCTGACGCCGGAAAAATTATTCCGGTTTTATATAGCTGATCGGGAATGGGGTGTCGAATTGTTAAAACAGATTCAGAAACGAGGCGATCCGCCCAAAGATCACTGAATAAAGCAAGGAAATTGCTAAAAACAGAAAAGCACCTACCCTTCTGTTACAAAATAAAAGCCATAAAAAAACAGCGTTGATTGCGCTGCTTTTTTATGGCTTTAGCTTTGATGCTATTACGTGGGATCAACTTGAGAACTTGTGGAGTTTACAGGCCTTTCGCTTTTGCCTCTTCCCAGATAACATCCATTTCGGCAAGTGTCATCGATTTTAAGGATTTCCCTTTGTCGATGGTCTGCGCTTCCAGGTAATTGAAACGATTCCTGAATTTCTTATTCGTCCGTTCCAGTGCATTGTCAGGGTTGATGTGATACAACCTTGCCGCATTGATCAGACTAAAGAACAGATCCCCGAATTCAGCTTCCATCTTGTCCTGATCCATCGTATTGATTTCATGTTGGAGTTCTGAGAATTCTTCATTGACTTTATCCCAGACCTGTTCTCTCTCTTCCCAATCAAACCCTACTCCTCTGGCCTTGTCTTGCATGCGATAAGCTTTAATTATGGAAGGCAGACTTTCAGGAACACCAGCCAGCACAGACTTATTGCCGTCTTTTTCCTTCAGTTTGAGTTTTTCCCAATTTTGTTCGACCTCCTTCGCACTGGAGACTTGCGTTTCACCGTAAATATGCGGATGGCGGTAAATCAGTTTGGTCATAAGTTGTTCACAAACATCCTGAATATCGAATTGTCCTTTTTCATCTCCGATTTTCGCGTAAAAGACTAGGTGAAGCAAGATGTCGCCCAATTCCTTGCAAATGTCAGCCGTCTCATCGTTCATCAACGCTTCGCTCAATTCATAGGTTTCCTCAATGGTAAGTGGCCTGAGTGATTCGTTCGTTTGTTTTTTATCCCATGGACACTTGGCGCGCAGTTCTTCCATTATATCGAGCAATCGCCCGAAAGCTTCCATTTGAGTTTGTCTATCGTGCATATTTGTTATTGTTAAGCAGCTTTACCAGGAAAGCAAGCCATTCCAGCGTAGGCCCACCAATATGGCATAATTGTTTCCGTACATAGCACCGTAATCACCTGAAATGCCAGCACAGATTGTCGTTTGTTTCAGTTGGCGAAGAGGTGTTTCCGTATCCAGCAACCAGGAAAATGATTGTTTTCGTTTTGTTGGAGACCAGGTCGCGCCATAATTTTCAGACAGCGCAAACACCGCTTTATAAGATGTTTGTTGAATGGCACCCATCCCTGCCAGATAATACAACCTTAGCCGGTTATTTTCCATACTGACACCGCCATGGGTATAATCGGCATTGTATTTGGGTGAAGTCACCCACGGATTGCCGATGGTCATGCCATAAAAAGACCAACCGTTCGGGTATACGCTATTCGTATAATAACCATCCTGACCTCCATAAATAATACCGTCCAGATCATGCCAGGGACCACTTTGGTCGGTTGTGGACATATATTCAGCCACGATCCGGTTTAACGGTTTACAGGTAGGCATTTTTAATGAAAGACCAAATAACCCGTCTTCCACGTTATACGTTTTATACATCGGCAGGATGGGCTTATCCTCGTAAATATTCTGCCAGTATAGTTCCAGCGTTGCTTTACGGATGTCAAATTCAAGACCGATATTCTTGGATATGATATGATTACCTAATGTATTGTATTGTTCGGTGGCCGGAGAAGAAGAGCCGCCACCTTTTCCCATCAGGACACGCAGAAAATTATCCCAGTCCGCCGGTGATGAACCGTATTGCGGCGATTCCCCGGCCCATTGGGCAACATGATGAAGGGTATAATTCAGACGGACAGGCCAGGCACCGCCCAAACGGATGCCTGCATATTTATAATGCAACAACGTATGCTTGGTAACCGTGCTATCGGTAAACCAGCCATGTGTCAATCCTCCTTTTACTTCCAATAGCCCTTTGGTATAGGGAACTTTCAAATAGCCGTCCGATTCGATGGAAAGCCGTGGTACCGGACGACTGTTGCGTGACCAAATCATGCCACCGCTGGAAAGAACGGGATCGTTGTTGCCATAGACAGCTCTTTTCATACCGGCTGTAAAAACTAAAAACCATGCTTTTCCCTCGGCATATAGTTCTCCTGGGAAAAACCGTTTTTCCTGAGAGGACAGATTGGCATCCAGCTCTGTACCAAAACCATAATCAAATGTCGCAGCCGGTCGCATGGGCTTGTGCAATGTTCCCCACACTGACACGTTATTGGGTGTGATCGAATGACGGTCATATTGA
>JAUZOU010000081.1 GCA_030706285.1 Bacteroidota bacterium | reverse complement strand
GATCTCCTGATAAGCAAACAAGCTGGCAGCAGCATAGGTGACCGCTTTCAGCGAATCGTTAGACTCAAACTGTCGTGCCAGCTGAGCATACAGGATTTTCTGGTTCAATAACGAAGCCCCGTAAACCGGATAAGCGACCAACTGAAAATAGGCAGCCCGTTTGTCTCCAGGAAGTCGTTCTTCGATGGTGCGGACCTGGTTTTCGAGGACGGCATAGGCCTGGAGGCGACTGTCTATCTCCTTCTGGCTGAATTCCGTATCGACGAGTGGGGTAAAACCTTTAGGATAATCAGGCTCCTCCACCTTGTCCCAACCCATATGCTCAGGCTTTCTGATCGTCGCCAGCTGATAGAATCGCTGCATGACCGAGGTCAGTGTAGCCGCGTTGTCGGCACCGAACTCTCTCGACATAAACGCGTTCAAGTGTTTCGTATAAGGCAGTTCGTTGGAATCTGACGGCTGAATAGTGGTTAAGGAATCTTCTCCGAGCGACCAGGCCATATCCATAAAGTATTCTGTCAGATATTCACCCGGTTTGATGTCGCCAACATTTAGCACCCATAGTTTTCTGGCTCCTTTCTCCCAGGCCCGGTTCATTTCAAAGCGAATCAAAGCCGGCGTTGTCGTCGCCAGCCAAAGGTAATCGTGGGGACGCCCCCAGTACGAAATATGGTAATACACGCCTGCTCCTCCGCTTCGGAGAGCCTCTTCTGTATTGCTCAACCGCGAAATGTACCCGTAATTGTCGTCACACCAGATCAGTGTCACGTCTTCCGGCACCTTCAACCCGGCATCATACACATCCAGCACTTCTTTGTAAGGTACAAACACCTGAGGAACGATTTCCGGTTGTTTGCCCGTCGCTTCCTGCAACATGCGGCGCTGGTCATCCAATACTCGCTGCAACAAAATCTTCTGTTCATCAACCGTGTTGGCGCCCTGCATTTTTTCGTCATGTTCCCCCCGCATGCCGATGGTGTAAATGGTCGGCATATCCTTAGTCTGTTCGACACGAGCCCGCCAATAAGCCAGTACCGTATCGGCATTCGTCGCATAATTGTAGTCGCCCAGCTGTTTCCTGTCCCATTCCCCATGAATGTTACACAAGAACGGTTCACAATGGGAACTGCCCAGATAAATGCCGTATCGTTTGGCCATGTCTGCATTGCCCGCTACAAAAAAGAAAGGCGTGGTACACGCATGCATGGCTGGCCACAGCAAATTCGCCCTAAGCCGCAGCAACAACTGGCAAACACGCTCGTAGGCTTCAGGGCCGACTGCTCCGGCCGGGCAATCCGGTTGAAGCGTTTTGGTAGCCCATGGCATCAGCCCCCAGTCCTCATCATTGATGAAAATGCCTCTGTACCGGACGGAAGGATATTGTTGGATGATGTTGCCGGAAGGAAAAATCAGGCTTGTTTGTTTGACAGGCGTAGCATCAGCCCACCAAATCCAGGGAGACACCCCGATAAACCTGGATAGTTCCAACAAGCCATATGCCGTTCCGTGAGGATCACTGCCCAGAATCAACAGAAACTGATTTTGGGTTGTCCCAAGCACCTGCAGGCGAAAGGCTTCCGGATGTTTCATAAGGACCGTCGTTTCTACATGGTTGAGCGCCAGAAACTTGTCGAATGTTTTATTCTTGCCGACCGTGCCGACCAGTACACACGGCACTTTCAGATTAAACCCGTCGGCCTTGTTCAGAATAGTAGGCATCTGGCCCGTTACCGACTGATAATCATCCTTGAACAGATTTGCCGCAGCCATGACCGGATCGTCCGCACCATCTATCAACACAACCGGTACAACCTGGTGATCGTGGTAGAGCACGAAATCGGCAGCCTTGACAAAAAGACCTGCCAGCAGGAATAACGAAAGAGAAAGAAGGTGTTTGTTCATATAGTCGATCCGTTTATCCAGACGCGGCTCCGGTGAAAGGCCACCAGGCTGTCCTACGATTTATAATCCGCTAAAATCAACCCCGCCGAACAGCAAGGATGGCACCTGATAGGCATTGTTCAATCTAGGATCATTACCTACTTCAGCTACATTTTTCCATAGAGTCAGCATATTTCCAGTAATGTTCATTTCAGTAACAGGTTGTGTCAAATGACCGTTTTCAATGAGAAAGCCTTCGATGCCAAACGAAAAATCGCCTGAATTGCTGTTGCAATTACCTCCATTAAAACCAGTTATCAAAATGCCACGGTCAAGTCCGGCGACCATTTCCTCACAAGACCGGGCCCCAAGCTCAAAGACAAGTCTGGAAGGGCTGTTGATGGTTTGCTGAACCTGCATTTTCGAGGCATAATACGTATCGATAAAATAAGTTTTCAAGACGCCTTTATTAAAAACGGCCCTCCTTTGGGTAGCCACTCCCTCGTTGTCAAACAACCGGGCGCCAAACGTGTGAGGAACCAACGGATCATCTGTTATGGTCAGCTTTTCAGACAGCACTTGCTGCTCCAGTTTATCAAGCAGAAACGAATTCTTCTGCTGCAAAGATGATCCGTTCAGAGCCGTAAGCAGCGGTGACAGCAACCGTATGCCGTTCAGGTTGTCCACGAGCATGGGATAATTGCCGGACGCTACTTTCTGCTGTCCAATCTTGTTGAGCGTCCGTTCCAACGCCTTTTGCCCGATGCCTTTCTTCACTAATTCATCAAATGTCAACGACTGGTCATACCAGTATGATTCCGGTTTCGATTCACCAGGCCCTTTGACGGACACACTCACGCTCAATGAAAAATAACTGACCGAATCCTGTCCTTCAAAACCATTACTGGAAACGATGTACCGAAAAGAACTGCCATCGTTCCAATTCGACTGAACGGACAATATACGCGGATCCTTGTCAAGAATCTCTTCAGCTGCCGCCTTGGCTATGGCCAATTTCGTATCAGGATCGACGTCTTCGAAAGCCGGATCAAACAAATGCAGCGACTCATGGCCTCCCCGGTAACATAAAGACAGGTCAGGCAGTTTCCGGTCAGGATCTTTGGCCAAAAAACGAACTGATTCCACGGCATTCGTAATGAAAGCAGTCAATTCCTCCTTGTCCAGCCGGTTGGTGGAAAACGATCCATAGCGCTCATCCACATAGGCATTGAATACCAGCTGGTTTTCAGACGACTGCTGCAACCGGTCCAATTGCCTGTTGCGCACCTCAAATTCTGTGTCCGAGCCTGAATACAAGGTCACTCTAACGGCCTGACATCCTTTCTCCAACCCATATTGCATGGCCCATCCGGCCAGTTCTTTCTGTTCATTCGACAACATGATCGATTATTTTGTAATTAACTCAATCCTCCGACTGTCAGTTTGCTAACCAACGCCGAGGGCATCCCGCACGTGACCGGGCAACTTTGTCCGTCTTTTCCGCAGGTCCAGGTGCCATTGTCCATTTTGTAATTGTTGGCCACCATTGTCATATCAGCCAGGGCTTTCGGACCATTACCAATGATGTTGATGTCACGCACAGGAGTGGTCAGTTTCCCATGCTCGATGAGAAACCCCGATTTGACGAAAAACGTAAAATCACCGGCACCGATCTGCACTTCTCCATTGGTAAATGACTTGACAAATACGCCATTTTTAACGGAAGCAATCATATCCGCTTCAGAGGCGTTGCCATTTTCCATATACGTCGCTCTCATTCGTGGAACCGGAACATTTCTGAAGGATTCACGGCGTCCGTTTCCTGTCGGTGACACATGGTAAAATCCGGCACTGATGCGGTCGTGCATATAGGACGTCAGCACGCCTTCCCTGACCAGGTACGTTTTCTGACCTTCAGTACCTTCATCGTCGAGGTTGACGGCTCCCCGGTTGAATGGGATGGTTCCGTCGTCCACCACGTTAATAAAGTCACCACAAATCTTCTTATGCAGCATATCCGAGAAAATCGAGGTCCCTTTGCGGTTGAAGTCCGCCTCAAACGCATGGCCAATGGCTTCATGCAGAATGATGCCTGAACCGCCTGCGCCCAATACAACCGGCATTTCGCCGCCTTTCGGCTTGATAGCCTGATACATAACGGCGGCCTCATCGACAGCTTCCTGAGCCATTTCATCGATAACGGGCTCTGTCAGGAACTCAAAACCATTTCGGAAGGATCTGGACGAACGGCCATTTTCATACACGCCATTCTCCTGCAGAATGCAAGTCGCCGACAACGACACCATCGGCCGGTAATCGTAGTACATCACTTCTTCCGAATTGACAAACAGAATGTGCGAGGTGACATCCGACAGGCTCACCATAACCTTTGCCACTCTTGCATCCAGCGAAAACACCTTGTCGTTGAGTTGTTGCACGAAAGGAATACGCTGTTTCACAGAAACGCCTTCCCAAGGCTGTCTTATGGCATAATAATTCTGAACCGGCACCTTCAGCACCGGTTCACTGACAGCCAACGCCGATGAAGAGGATGCGATGCGAGCAGCTGTCCGGGCTGCATTCAGCATTTCCTTCAGTTCAGTGCTCTCCACATAAGCATACCCTGTCTGGTCACCAGCCAGCACCCGTACTCCTACGCCGAAATCAATGCCGGAAAACGTCGAATTGACTTCTCCGTCTCTCAGGGAAAGGGAGTTGTTGAAGGTATGTTCAAAAAAGAGATCCGCATAATCGCCCCCTTTTTCCATCGCGACAGCAAGTACTTTTTTCAAGTCCTGACTGTTGACGCCGAAATGAGTCAACACGCTATCGATGGATGGCCGTCTTTCACCGTTTCGCACAGATCCTGCCGGCGTTGCCAAAGGCCCCATCGGGACAAGGTTTTCTACGTTATGAACTACTTGTTTATTTTCTGACATGTAAAGGTCGTTGTATTGAAAAAATGAACTGCAAGTTAGCATAACCACCCCAAAAAAACAAACGCCCCCACTGACTGTTGCCCGTGTCAAATAAAAAAACTACTTTTGCCATCACTTGCGAAATCGGCTTCCGGCCTTGTGTGAAAACTTCCACAAGCGCCCCTCAAGCTGGCTTTCGAAGGATGGTTCCGTAGTTCAATGGATAGAACGGAAGTTTCCTAAACTTTAGATTTGGGTTCGATTCCCAGCGGAACTACTTATAAGATATTGCGCCCTGAATACAAGCTATTCATGGCGTTTTTTTTTATTTGATCCTTCACATAAAATGGATCAAATTGAAAACTTGTGGAGTTCCCCCAAAAAGGATCAACTGATTAGTCGTTTGATGGACAGGATCAGGTAGTGAAGCGGGCACGGGCAGGCTGCGGCGACTATGATGAAAAACGTTAAGAAAACCGGGGGGAGAGAGGCGCCCGGAATTTTCGTCTTCCGAGGAGCGAAGCGACGCTTCGAAAATTCAGCCGAACGATACCTGGTTTTTAGTTTTTCGAATCGGAGCAAGCCTGACTGTCCGGGCTAGCGGAACGGCGATTTAAAGCAATCGCCTGATCAACACCTTCCCCATAGCTACTATTGAAAATTTAAAACTTTCTGTTGATCGGGATGAACGCTTAGTCCACAAGTTTTTAAATTGATCCGGAAAAATTCTCCCATTTGCTGTATCCAAGTAAAGCGCATAGCTCGCGTGCACTCCAGCATTTAATCGCTTCCAAAGATTGGGATGCTTGTTCAAATTGAAGAAACAGTGCTTTGATTTCGTCTGCTTTCATGGTATATTTTGTTTTTAACAATCAATGAGTCTGGTTAATAATACATTTTTCTTAGTATAAGAAAGTATATTCCATTCGACCGGATGCTATATTTCTTCTGACAAAATGGCAGCGAGGCGAACTATACGGCGAAGGAAAAAGGCTGTACCATTTCTGATACAGCCTTTATAATAACTAATTGGTACGGGGCTTACTTGAAGTTTTTCAACAGGTTGGCCACCGCATCTTTGTGAACGGTAAATCCCATCATCTTTAGTTTGATGTAATCTTCACTGAAAAAATAATAGCCGAATTTGGAAGAGTTTGGATTGTTATTCCTGGAACCGGAACTCGAGTCTTTGATCAGGAACCAGTCTTTGCCACTGCCCTTGTAGTTTTCAAGGTATCCAATGAGATGCATGCCGTGGTCATCCGTTGTGGTTTGATTCGAAAAACGGAATTGACGGGCATCGTCGTTGATCCAGGCTGAAGGAATATCAAAGTCAGGTACGATGGCACATTGTGTATAACGAGAAAATCCCGGTTCAGACACATCGCCACCGATACTCAAGGTGTACCCATCGCGGATAGCTTGTTTAATGGCTTTCATAAAGTCATCCAATGGAACATTGTAATAGTCTTTACTATGCCACCAGTTGTCTGCTACTTCATACTCTACTTTTTCCCAATAGGGCTTTTGCTTGTAGGAGAGAATCTCAACGAAATTGTCCGGGTTTAGTTTCAGATAATTCTTCATGTAGGTGACCGGGGTATAGTCCTTGCCCTCAACCGTAAACTTAAGAGGAGGCTCGCCTAGATAGTGTTTCAAAATATCACGGATGGTAGCGACGACCTGAGCTTCGTTCCATGCATTGTCCTTTTTGACTGTTTGCAGATAGGCGTTCATTTCGTCAAACATGGCTGCGTGGGTATGGTAGGTGTGCCCGCCAATCAAGCCATTGTAGGCTGATTCAGGCATAAGGCCGTATTGGCCGGCCAGCCTGGCCAACGCGTTTCCTTCAGAACCTTCTCCGAATTCAGAATTGCCTCGTTCGCGGACAAAGCGTTTTGCTTTTTCGACATATTCCCAATAGACATTGTATATTTCGGAGAGTTTGACTTTTTTACCGTATTGGCGGTAGATCTCCGTTTCATAAAAAGACGTGGTGCTGAAATCCCAACAGGTGCCGGTATTGCCCTGAGAAATGGACGGATTAGCCCATTGACGGGTATAAAGTGCGATACTATCGGGCAAATCCATGCCGGTCTGGTCCATGATGAACTTCATCTTCGGCGGTGTCTTGGTGAGGGAATCGTCGACTTTCTTGACATCTTTCAATACGACATCATCATAAAAACCGCCTTTGGGCACTTCAATGAGTTTGCCCTTGTCTTTTGTCTGGGCGAACAAGGATGTCCCGATAAACAGGACCGAGACAATCAATAAGATACGTTTCATGTAATAATTGCTTATTTAAAGGTGATATGGAGCCTCATGCTGCTGAAAGTAAGAATCATATCTTTGGCAGTCGTGAAGCAACATGCCGTTTCATAAAATGTTAGTGAACTTGGAATGAAAGAAGGGCTCTCATTGCTGAAAGCCCTTCTGGTATTAGTAAATAAATAATGTTTCTATGCCTTTTAACATAGATGATTCTATGACTGACAGATGAACCACTTATTTAAGGATGGAAGCAACTGAAGCATCCAACACATATTTGGAGAATTCAACGTCGTTCAACGCTTTCTTGGCATACGCTTTGTTTGCGCTGACGGCAGCTTTCAATCCGCTGACAACGAGATCCTTGTTGTTGGTTCTGGCACCAACCAATGCTTTCAGGTAGTTGGTTTCAGCATTCGGTTGAGGAACAGCATCCAAGGTAGCTTTTGCTTTGCTATAATCTTTGGCCAGCAATTGAGCCAATGCTGCATTGTTGGTCTTCAGATCGCCAAAGGATTGTACAGCCTTGGTGTATTCGCCTTGTTTGATGTAGGCGATGCCCTGTGCTTCTTTCAACCCTTCCGAGCCGGCGGCTTTACCCAGGTAAGCGTTGACCGTGGCGGCATCTGCGCCGGTAGTCATCGCAACCAAAGCAAGATTGCTGTTGACTTCTGCTGAGTTGTTCAGCTGAGAAGCTTTCTCAAAATAGCTTTTTGCAGTGGAAATATTACCAGCCTTGAATGCCAGTACGCCAAGGTTGTTGTAAGCTCTGTAATCGTTCGGGAACAGCTCGGCTGTTTTCTTGTAGATGGCTTCTTTGTCTGTACCTGGAAGAGTTGCCGTATAAAGCATTTCATCCACGTTTAGTTTGGAAGGATCGTTCTGGGCAAAGTTTTTGAGTTGGTCGTCGCTCTTGCCGATAATGTCGACAGTCAGTTTCATCTTGGAACGTCTCAATTGCGGAAGGATTTCTTCAGCCAGGTTTTTGTAAACCGAGGACAGGTTTTTGATTTCCGTTTCACGTTTTTCAGGATCGCTGTACATAGAAAGAACGCGGAGAATCAGCTCTTTATCCTGTATATTGGAAGCAGAAACCAGCTGTTGGAAGCCTTCCCAGTCTTCAGCTGTGAACTTAGCATCGATGGCACCCGTGGCTTTGGCTTTTTTCAATGTGTTTTTGAGGTAACCGATGGTTGCCTTTTCACGACTACCTGCCAGTTTTTCATTCAACGTAAGCGGGCCGTCAGGTGAAGCATAAGAAGAAAGTTCGATAGAAGAAATTTGCTTGCTGGTGTCTTTACCGGTTTCGGCAATCTTGCTGTTCAAATCTTGAACGGGAGCCATTTTCAGTTGGTTTTCACGAATCTTGGCTTGTTCGATCAAGAAGAGAATGCTAGCTTCGTGAGCTTCCTGAATAACGCGCTGGAATTTGTCTGCTGCAATGGCAGGAGTGGCAGAAGCGGCATCGGCCAATGCTTCCGTCGCGATGACACCATCTGCTACCTTAATGTCAGGAATAGCAATGGACTTCTTACCGAGTTTGGTCGTGAAACGAAGGTACAATTCGGATTTACTCATAGCTGGTATATAGTCATATACCGTACTTAAAGAAAATGAACCGCCTTCTTTGCCGATAACCTTGTTGTTCGCTTTTACTTTTGAACCTTGAAGCGTCAAAGGAGTGCCAAGAGCTTCTCCACCATCATACTTCAACACAGGAGTAATGGTGACGATGGCCTTTGCAGGGAACGATTTTGCAGGAAAGGTTCCGTCGATCGTAGCAGGAACTTTTCCACCTTGAAGAACGAGCACCTGAGGTGTGACATTAAAATAATCACTCGTCGGAGCAAATTTTCCCGAACAAGATGTCAGCAACAAAACGCTCGTCAACAGAAGTGACAGAGAAATCTTTTTGTTCATTTTTTTCATTATTATGGTTAATCAAATTTCTAACATTGCACAAAAATACAAATTATTTGAAATAATTAATACGGTATCTATTTTTTATCTGAGCGTTTATACACTTAATGAAACTTAAAATGACTATCCGGTAATCCTTTCTGTATAAGGAAACAAAATTTCGAACAGGAAGGTTGATTCGAACACGAGATTGCGTCAGCGAACCAGTATTTTTGTCGAGAAACCATCCGTTTCAGAACGAAGCCGGATCAGGTATAATTGATTTTTCAAAGGTTTGAAACTGATGGTTGCGGAAGGGGGCGATATGGTGGTGTGCTTGATTGGCCGGCCATAAAGATCAAAGATGTCAAGTTGAGTCGAAAGAGTCCAGCTTTTCGGGAACCAGACACACAACATGGAAGATTGTTTGGTAAAGATAACGATCGGCCTCTCAGACAGAACTGTATCGTTGTTGCCGCTGGTCGTATCTGATAGCGGAAGTTTCATGACGACCGGCTCAATCCACAGGGACGTGTTGACTGGCTTGTAAAATCGTGCAGGGAAAGGATACCATAAGGCATTGTACTGGTAATAGGCTGTATTGAAAGATTGATTTCGCAGTGCGGCATAGACATAGAACGAGTCAGCCGTCGTCGCCAGCGGATAAGTCAGTTGATAACCGACGTAAAAATCAGTCCCTGCAGAAACAGGTGTTTCAAAGCGCAGGTAATTCTCGCAATTACTAAAATTTGTTTTGGTGATCGTTGTGAAACGGCCGCTGGCATAACCGGTATAATTAGGGTTCAATATCGCTTCAGCCAGTACATTGCCAGGCAGGCTACCACCTTCGTATACGTTCACGG
>JAUZOU010000080.1 GCA_030706285.1 Bacteroidota bacterium | reverse complement strand
CCATCCGAATACAAGTATTTCAAGATGATCGGTGGTAATGCGGTCGGCATGTCTACTGTTCCGGAAGTAATTGTAGCCAGACATGCGGGTATGGAAGTCTTTGCCATCTCCGTCATTACAGACCTGGGGCTTGAAGGCAAAATCAAGGAAGTGACTCACGAAGAAGTGCAACAGGCTGCTTTGGCTGCCCAACCAAGAATGACGCAAATCATGCGTGAACTCATTAACCGATCGTAACATGGCACAAGAAAAACGGACAGAAATCAGTGAACTCGGTGAATTCGGTTTGATCAAGCATTTAACCGAACACATTAAACTGACGAACGAATCGAGCAAGGTTGGTGTCGGAGACGATGCTGCTGTGCTGGATTACGGAGACAAGGACGTATTGGTAACCAGTGATCTGTTACTGGAAGGCATTCATTTTGACCTCACATATACCCCATTGAAACACTTGGGCTACAAGGCTGCCATCGTTAATTTTTCTGATATTTACGCCATGAATGGCAAGCCGAAACAGGTGATTGTCTCGTTGGGCGTTTCCAGAAAATTCAGTGTGGAAAATCTGGAAGAGTTCTACGACGGCCTGACACTTGCCTGCAACAATTACGGTGTGGACGTGGTCGGTGGAGATACGAATTCTTCCATGACCGGCCTGACCATTAGCATTACCTGCATCGGAGAAGTTGAAAAAGGGAAAGCCGTTCTTCGGAGTGGCGCCAAAGTCAATGACTTGATCTGTGTGAGCGGAGACCTGGGCTCTGCCTATATGGGCTTGCAATTGCTGGAACGTGAAAAGATGGTGTTCAACAAAGCGGCAGAAATTTCACCGGATTTCTCAGGCAAGGAATACATCCTGGAACGTCAGTTAAAACCTGAAGCCAGAAAAGACGTCGTCGATCTGTTGGCAGCCCACAACATTGTTCCCAATGCCATGATCGATATTTCCGACGGGCTTTCTTCCGAACTATTGCACCTTTGCACGGAAAGTCACTGTGGCTGCCGTGTCTATGAAGATAAGATTCCGATCGACTATCAGGCTGCTTCTTTGGCCGAAGAAATGAATTTAAACCTGACCACGGCTGCGTTGAACGGAGGTGAAGATTACGAACTGCTTTTCACGGTGCCATTGTCGATGAATGAAGAAATCAGCCAGATCCAGCAAGTCCGTCCCATCGGTTATATTTGCCGGCAATCATTGGGCAGCCGGCTATTGACCAGAGATGGCAACGAAATTGACCTGATTGCGCAAGGTTGGAAATCCTTCTGAGAGGATCCAACTCCATTCTGATTGTCCGGAATCAGAATGTATCCAAATAAGGTATTTATGCAATTATTTGCGTATATATGCTTATTTTTGAAAGAAAATACAAATAAAGTTTGGTTTAATGCCATTGATTGGCTAATTTTGCCACGTTATTGTATTTTTATTCAAACATAGAATAGATTTCCGGATACGTATGAAAGATAAATCAAACAGACTTCTGCTTATTAAAGATCTGATCCGTAACAATAAGATCGGAAGCCAGGAAGAGCTGTTGGTTCTCCTGCATAAAAATAACTTCGACCTGACCCAAGCGACATTATCCCGTGACCTCAAACAGCTGAAGGTCGCCAAAATGCCGGATCACGAAGGAAGTTACGTCTATCTGCTTCCTGATGACTCAGGTGTCAGCAGGCATAACTGGAATAAGGTTCAGGATCAAGGCCGATATACCTCCAATGGCTTTTTGTCACTTGATTTTTGTGGCATCTTCGCCGTCGTGAAAACCAAACCTGGCTATTCCGGCGGTATTGCCGCTGATATCGATCAAAGAGCTTCAGCTGAAATACTTGGAACGATAGCCGGAGACGATACCATTCTTATCATCCCCAAAGAGCACACTTCCCGGGCAGATCTCATCCGGTCTTTGTCTGACATCCTGCCCATACAGTAACAAAAACAAACTGAGATTATTCACGCCTGACCTCCCTTACACTACCAGAGGGCCGTTTGACAATGTTACATTACGTAAAATAGTATACAAAAATGACTGAAGAAATAGATGTATTGATCGCCAACGATGCTCACATCGAATACGTCGATACCATTCTTGAAACCATCACAAATGCTGCCAAAGTTCGTGGAACCGGCATCGCCAAAAGATCGCCTGAATATGTCAGGCAAAAGATGCTTGAAGGAAAAGCCATCATTGCCCTTTGTGGAAAGGAATTTGCCGGCTTTTGCTACATTGAAACCTGGGGTAATAAACAATTTGTTGCCAATTCAGGTTTAATCGTAGTTGAAAAGTTCCGTGGCCACGGATTGGCCAAACGCATCAAACGGACAGCATTCGAACTGTCGCGTGCCCGCTATCCGGAAGCCAAATTGTTTGGTCTGACCACTGGTGCGGCCGTCATGAAAATAAATTATTCATTGGGATACAGGCCGGTCACCTTTGCAGAACTGACCGATGATGAATCATTCTGGAACGGCTGCCAGAGCTGCGTCAACTACGACATCCTGCAACGTCAGCATCGCCGGTTCTGTATGTGCACAGCCATGTTGTACGATCCAAAAGAACACGAAAACGATAAAAAATAATAAACGAATGAAGGAAAAAGTTGTATTAGCATTCAGCGGAGGTTTGGATACCTCGTTTTGCGCCAAATATTTGTCAGCAGATAAAGGGTACGAAGTTTACACAGCTGTCGCCAACACAGGCGGTTTCAGCCCAGAAAACCTGAAAACCATCGAAGCCAACGCTTACAAACTGGGAGCAACCAAGCATGTCACGCTTGATGTCACTAAAGAGTATTACGAAAAGAGCATCAAGTACATGGTCTTTGGAAATGTACTGAGAAATGGCACCTACCCGATTTCTGTCAGCTCGGAACGCATTTTCCAGGCCATCGCCATCATCGAATATGCCAAACAGATCGGCGCCGATTACGTCGCCCATGGTTCTACCGGTGCCGGCAACGACCAGATCCGTTTTGACCTGACCTTCAACGTCCTTGCACCAAGCATCAAGATATTGACTCCGACAAGGGATATGGTCCTGACTCGTGACTATGAAATCAATTATCTGAAAGAACACGGATTTACAGCCGACTTCAAGAAGCTGGAGTATTCCATCAACAAAGGCTTGTGGGGCACGTCCATTGGTGGCAAGGAAACATTGAAATCGGACGAAACCTTGCCTGAAGAAGCCTACCCGTCCCAATTGACCGCTACCGGTGAAGAGACACTGACCCTCGACTTCGAGGCCGGAGAAATCGCTGCCGTGAACGGAGAGAAGTTCATCGACAAGGTAAAAGCTATTCAGAAAATCGAGGCCATTGCTTCCAGATACGCTGTCGGAAGAGACATGCACATCGGAGACACCATCATCGGTATCAAAGGCCGTGTTGCCTTTGAAGCGGCTGCTCCAATGGTCATCATCAATGCCCATAAAATGCTCGAAAAGCATACGCTGACCAAATGGCAGCAATACTGGAAAGACCAGATCGGAACTTGGTACGGGATGTTCCTGCATGAGGCCCAGTACCTGGAACCGGTGATGCGTGACTGCGAGGCCTTCCTCGAAAGCTCCCAGCAGAATGTTACGGGACGTGTATTCATCCAACTGAAACCGTATCATTTCGTCATGGTTGGCGTTGATACCCCATTCGACCTGATGAAATCGGAATTCGGTGAATACGGCGAGACCCAGACATCCTTCACCGCTGAAGATGCCAAAGGCTTCACGAAAATTTACGGGAATGCCATTAAAATATTTCACGCTGTCCAAAAGAAAAACGGAAAAGAATAATCCAGCATGATACGCATAGGAATCATTGGCGGGGCTGGCTATACAGCCGGAGAACTGTTGCGGTTACTCATCAATCACCCGCAGGCAGACATCCGGTTTGTCAACAGCAGCAGCCATGCAGGCAATAAAGTTACCGACGTCCATGCCGGGCTTCTCGGTGAATGCGATCTGACGTTTACCGGCGCACTGCCACTTGACGAGATTGACGTGCTGTTTCTCTGTTCAGCTCATGGAGACAGTAAAGTCTTTCTAGAGGCAAACCAAGTGCCGGCACAGGTCAAGATCATTGACCTGTCGACTGATTTTCGCCAGCAACGTCCTGACCATGATTTTATTTACGGATTGCCTGAAATGAATGGTAATGACATACGCAAGGCTCAGCACATTGCCAATCCGGGCTGTTTCGCAACCTGCATCCAGTTGGCCTTGTTGCCTCTGGCCGCAAACGGACGGCTGACCTCCGATGTCCATGTCAATGCCATTACCGGTTCAACCGGCGCCGGAGTTAAGCCATCTTCCACCAGCCATTTCAGCTGGCGCAACGACAACATCTCCGTGTATAAGGCCTTCGAACATCAGCATCTTCAGGAAATCAACCAATCCGTCAAGCACCTGCAACCGGCATTCAGCCATGACATTCTGTTCATCCCCATGCGTGGTGATTTCGCCCGTGGCATCTTCGCCAGTGTCTATACGCATTTCGAAGGAAGCCTGGAAGAAGCAACCGCACTTTACAACGACTATTACCAAGGAGCGGCTTTTACATTTATCACGGACAAGAACATCGATCTGAAGCAAGTGGTCAATACCAACAAATGCCTGCTACATCTGGAGAAACACGGTGACAAACTGCTGATCCTTTCAGCAATAGACAATTTGCTGAAAGGCGCTTCCGGCCAGGCTGTCCACAATATGAATCTCCTGTTCGGCCTGGATGAGAAAACCGGGTTGCACCTAAAACCGCAGGCCTTTTAACCGACTGAAATAATTGAGAAAACAATGAATTTATTTAATGTATATCCCCTGTTTGACATCACGATCGTGAAGGGCGAGGGTTGCTATACCTGGGACGACCAGGGCAACAAGTACCTCGACCTGTACGGAGGCCATGCCGTCATTTCCATCGGACATTCACATCCGCACTACGTTCAGAAAATTACCGAACAGGTTTCGAAGCTGGGATTTTATTCCAATTCGGTGGTCAATAAACTCCAGATCGAACTGGCGGAGAAGTTGGGAAATGCCTGCGGCTATCCAGACTATAGCCTTTTTCTGATCAATTCAGGGGCTGAAGCCAACGAAAATGCCATGAAACTGGCCTCGTTCCACACAGGACGCAAAAAAGTCCTGGCCTTCCGGAAAAGCTTCCATGGCCGTACGTCAGCTGCGGTACGGGTCACCGACAACCCAAAAATCGTTGCCCCCATTAACGAAGGGATGGATGTGACGTTTTTACCGTTGAACGACAGTAAAGCAGTGAGACAGGCGCTGTCTTCCGAAGAATATTGTGCCGTCATCATCGAAGGCATCATGGGCATTGGAGGAATCCTGATACCGGATAAACAATTCATGCAGGACCTCCGCCAAATCTGTACGGAAACAGGCACAGTGCTAATCCTCGATGAGATCCAATCAGGTTATGGGCGCAGCGGAAAATTTTTCGCCCATCAGTATGCAGATATACGGCCAGATCTGATTACCTTAGCCAAAGGTATCGGTAACGGGTTTCCAATGGGTGGTTTATTAATAAGTCCCCTATTTAAACCGGTTTACGGTATGCTCGGCACCACATTCGGTGGCAATCACCTGGCTTGTACGGCTGGTATTGCTGTCCTTGATGTAATGGAAAAAGAGCATCTGGTTGAGAATGCGTCAAACGTCGGAGCTTACCTGATGGCAGAACTTAAGAAAAATACCCGCATCAAGGAGGTGCGTGGCCTTGGATTGATGATCGGACTTGAGTTTGAGCAGCCGATAAAGGAGCTGCGCCACAAATTGTTGTTCGACAAGCATATTTTTACCGGAGTCAGCGGTACGAATGTCATCCGATTACTACCTCCGTTATGCCTGAGTAAAGAACAAGCTGACACCTTCGTAAAGGCGTTATCCGAAACACTGGACGAACTTTCCTGATACAAGACAGGGAAGCCTTCCGGCAAACAAGCCTGATCGGTTATTGCAATACGATAAAAACCCGCCTGTCTGAATTCTTCATCGTCACTGATGCACTTTCAACAGGCGTGTTCGTTTTAAACTTTAATTAAATACGATAGACCTATGAAACGAGCATGCCTGTACCAGAGACCCAGGCAGATGATCATCAGCATACGGTGTTATCTCTATCCTTAAACAAAAAACATTATCAGATGAAAATCAGTATTATTGGTGCAGGAAACATGGGTGGAGCCATTGCCAGAGGACTAAGTCAAGGCACTGTTTTCTCAGCTTCCGACATTTCGATCAGTGACATCAACGAAGCCAATCGTCAGGCTATCAAAGCGTTTAATCCATCCATCAACTGTTTCGAGTCCAACAGTGACTGCATAGCAGGAGCCGACATCGTTGTGTTGGCTGTCAAACCATGGCTGGTTGAAATGGTGGCCAATGAAATTTCAGACAAGCTGGATTACAGCCGTCAGATCATCTTGTCTATTGCTGCCGGCGTACCGGTAGATCAATTGAGGACCTTGTTTCCCGATAAAGACGAACAAGGTGCGACCATCTTCAGGATGATCCCCAATACAGCCATCGATGTCAGGGAAAGCTTTTCCTGCATCGCATCCTGGAATGCCACGGAAGAACAGGAAGCCTTGATCCTGAGCATTTTCAATGAGGTCGGAAAAGCCATGCTGGTCCAGGAATCGCAGATGAATGCGTTCATGTCGTTGTCCTCCTGTGGCATTGCCTATGTTTTTCGTTACATCAGAGCGTCTACAGAAGGGGCCGTCGAACTGGGTCTTTATCCGAATGTAGCCAAAGAAGTGGTTCTTCAGACACTGAAAGGAGCGGTTGCTTTAATGGAAGCCAACGGCACCAATCCAGAAGTTGAAATCGATAAAGTCACCACCCCTGGTGGAATCACCATCAAGGGATTGAATGAAATGGAACAGGCAGGTTTCACTGCTTCTGTCATCAAAGGACTGAAAGCCAGCTATTTGAAATAGATGCCACCATTTTCTGCCAAGCCAGCATGAAGCACACGAAGAAACGTCCTCCAACAAAGTTGACGATGGCGGATTATATCAAGGCAGTAAAAAAGGCCGACCGGGAAATCGAACAATCGATCAGCCCCGGATGGACAGCCATAACAAAAATCCATCCGAATAAAAAGATCTATAACCGGCGGTTGAACAAACGCATCGAAGAATGACCTCCTATCGTTACAAACGTATTGCTGTAAAAGTAGGCAGCAACGTGCTCGCCGGCCCGGAAGGGGATCTCGACCTGAAAAGTCTGTCCTCCATTGTCCGCCAGGTTTCCAGTCTGCAACAGGCAGGTGTCGAAGTGATCCTTGTGTCCTCAGGAGCCGTGGCTTCAGGCAGAAATGTCGTGAAACCTACCCGCAAGTTGGATGCTGTCGATCAGCGGCAGTTGTTTTCAGCCGTCGGGCAAGCCATCCTGATCAATGAATATTACAGTCTGTTCCGTAAGAACGGTCTGACCTGCGGCCAGGTGCTCACCACCAAAGAAAATTTTCAAAGCCGCCGTCACTACCTGAATCAAAAGAACTGCATGACACTGATGCTTGAAAACGGCATCATCCCTATTGTTAATGAAAATGACACCATTTCGGTCACCGAACTAATGTTTACCGATAACGATGAACTGTCCGGACTGATCGCCAGTATGATGGATGCCGAGGCACTGATCATTCTCAGCAATGTCGACGGCATTTACAACGGTCATCCGGATGATCCTGAAACCAGTGTCATCCGGACTATCCATCCGGGAGAAGACCTGAAACAATACATCGCGCCGGAGAAATCGACCTTTGGCCGCGGAGGTATGCTGACCAAAACAACCATTGCCCGCAAGGTGGCCGAAGAAGGAATCGAAGTCTATATTGCCAACGGAAAGAAACCAGCTATTCTCACTGGGCTGCTGGATTGTTCCAAAGACATTGTCTGTACGCATTTTGTAGCTGGAAACAAAGCCTCATCCGCTATCAAAAAATGGATTGCCCATTCGGAAGGCTTTGCCAAAGGCGAGATTCATATCAATGAAGGATGCTTGTCGGCTCTGCTTGACAAAGACGCGTCCAGCCTCCTTCCTGTGGGCGTCACCAGTATTGAAGGAATCTTTGAGAAAGGTGACATCGTGAAGATTTTTGATCCTTCCGGCCATCAGATCGGTGTTGGAAAAGCCCAATATGGCAGTGCCAGCGCCATAGACCTGATTGGCAAGAAAGGGCAAAAGCCACTAGTCCATTATGATTATCTGTATCTTGATTAAAACGTAGGTACAATGAACTTGAACGAAACATTTGAAACTGTCTGCCGGGCCAAAAAGCAGTTGACGTTGACCAACAGCTCGACCATACAGGCTGTCCTCAACGCCATCGCAGATCTGACAGTAAGCCGGACTGCCCAATTACTGACCGAAAATCAAAAAGACCTGGACCGGATGGATCCGGCCGATCCAAAATTTGATAGGCTGAAACTGACAGAAACGCGGATTGCCGGCATTGCCGCTGACATGCGAAACGTCGCCACCCTGCCTTCACCGTTAGGAAGGGTTTTGTTTGAAACCGTCAGGCCGAACGGCATGACGTTGAAAAAAGTCAGTGTTGCTTTCGGTGTCATCGGCATCATTTATGAATCAAGGCCCAATGTCAGTTTTGACGTCTTCTCGCTTTGTTTCAAATCGGGCAACGCGTGCATACTGAAAGGAAGCCATGATGCTCATCAATCTAATCTGGCCATCGTTTCCATTATCCAAGAAGTACTAAGCCAGTACGGACTGGATCCGGCACTCTGCACGCTACTTCCGCCAGACCGTGAAGCGACAGCCGAACTACTGAACGCGACAGGCTATGTCGATCTGATTATTCCAAGAGGCAGTGCCAACCTGATCAACTATGTCCGGGAGAATGCCCACATACCAATTATTGAAACAGGAGCAGGTATTTGTCACACCTACTTTGATCTAGACGGGGATCTGGCCAAAGGAGCCGCCATCGTCAACAATGCCAAAACGCGGCGCGTCAGCGTCTGCAATGCCCTCGACTGCCTGATCGTTCATGAGAAACGGTTACCGGAGTTGCCGGCCCTATGTCAAAAACTGGCTGAGCATCATGTTATTATCTATGCCGATTTGAAAGCCTATACCTTCCTGTTGGAACACTATCCGGCCGATCTGCTAAAGAAGGCAACATCAGCAAACTTCGGTACCGAGTTCCTCGATTACAAAATGGCCATCAAAACGGTTTCAAATCTTCAGGAAGCACTTGATCACATAGCTCACTATGGTTCAAAGCACAGTGAGAGCATTGTCAGTGAAAATAAACAAACCTGTGCTGCCTTTGCCCAATCGGTCGATGCCGCCTGTGTGTATACCAATGTTTCTACAGCCTTTACCGACGGGGCTCAGTTCGGCCTTGGCGCCGAAATCGGTATCAGTACACAGAAACTTCATGCACGCGGTCCGATGGGACTGGAAGAACTGACTACCTACAAATGGCTTATCACCGGAAACTGCCAGATCAGGGACTAACAGACCAACGATCAACCGTTTCAAGAGGATTCAACGTTAAGAAGAGTCGTGCGATGGCTATAAAGCAGTTTACGAATGAAACGAGCATGATTGTGCCAGACACACAAGTAGAGGATAATCGGCATACGGTGCTGCAACCGTACTTATTGTAAAAAACTATTTATCAGATGAAAGAAAACCTGGTAGAATTAATCACTATCGGCGATGAACTACTCATCGGGCAGATTGTGGATACCAATTCAGCCTGGATGGCCAAAGAGCTGAACAAGGACGGATTCCGGATCACTCAGATCAGCTCTGTTCCTGATGATGAACGACACATTATTCAAGCGATCGACCTGGCT
>JAUZOU010000008.1 GCA_030706285.1 Bacteroidota bacterium | reverse complement strand
TTCTTAAGATTGTTGACCCTGGCACCCTGAATGTCTATAGTTGAATTCATTGAATATGACCTTGGATTAATTGGCAAAAGTACGCTTTTTGTATGAGATGAAAAAACTATCTTTGCAGGTAATCTCGTATCGTCTTTTTGTTTATCATGAGCCTAAAAAAAATAGTAGTTTCCTTATTTCTTGTCTGTCTGTTCAGTCTGCAACCCTTTGCCCAAAACTCACCAAAACGCGAATTCAGGGGTGCCTGGATACATACTGTCGGTCAGGATCAATACGCCAAAATGAGTGAAGCATCCATGAAAGCGTATTTTAAAAGTTTGCTTGACAGTCTGAGACGTTCCGGCATCAACACGGTCGTTTTCCAGATCAGGCCTGAAGCCGACGCCTGGTATAAATCGCCTTATGAACCATGGAGCCGGTATATCACCGGGGTACAAGGCAAAGATCCGGGCTGGGATCCACTGGAGTTTCTGGTTACCGAATGCCACAAACGAAACATGGAGTTACATGCCTGGATCAATCCCTATCGTGTGCGGACCTCTCCAAACAAACCACTGGCGGCCAATCACTTGTATTTTAAAGATCCTTCCCTGTTTATCCAATACGGCAACTACCTCTGGTTCGATCCGGGAAATCCGGCTTCCAGAAAGCACATTGTCATGGTAGTCAAGGACATCGTGAAACGATATGACATCGACGCGATCCATATGGATGACTATTTCTATCCCTATCCGATGGACGGACTGGCATTCAATGATGATTCATCGTTTCAGAAATACGGTCCGGAAATGGGCTTCAAGGATGGTCAACGGGCTGATTGGAGACGGGAAAATGTCAATTTGCTCATAAAGGAGTTGCACGAAGCCATACACAAAACCAAGCCATGGGTTGAGCTTGGCATCAGCCCGTTCGGTATTTACCGGAATGGTCACAACGGGAGTCATACCAACGGATTTACCAATTATGACGGACTATACGCCGACATTCTCCACTGGGTTCAGGAAGGCTGGGTCGATTACCTGGTACCTCAGCTGTACTGGGAAATCGGACACCGAACGGCCGATTACAAGACATTGATTTACTGGTGGGCGGCCAATTCCGGGAACATCCCACTCTACATCGGAGAGGATGTGATCAGGACCATCAGACCCGATAGCCTGAAAAAAGGACAACTCCGCCAGAAAATGGATATGGCAGCCGGCATCCCGCAAGTCAGTGGCCATTGTTTCTGGCCTGGCTACGAAATTAAAAACAACGCCGGAGGTATTGCAGACAGTCTTAAGCAGAACTATTTCCGGTATCCGGCACTTCATCCGGCTGACAATGCCTACGATCATATTCCGCCTAAAAATGTCAGAAATCTGGCCATCACGACGGTCAATGGAAAAAAAGCGTTGGCCTGGACAGCGCCGGAAGCGTCGAGTGACAAGGATAGAGCCGCCTATTATGTGGTTTACAGCTTTAAAAATGCGACCAATATCAATCTGGATGATCCCAGCCACATCGTCTACATTGGAAGTAACAGAAAATTCGCCCTTCCTGCCGATACGGTCAACAAACTATTTGTAGTGACAGCCGTTGACCGGTTTCACAACGAAAGCAAGGGACAGTCCATTTTTCTGAGATGAAGGTGCATTTTCAGAGACAGGCTTAAAGAGGCTTTTTCAGACGACGCCTGAATAAGTGATCAAGGGCTAGCAGTACCATCATAGCAAGAGCTATATAACCATAAAAAGCAAAGGCCATACCTGTATCCGATAGCTGCCCCAGGCTGAACAGGCGCTCCGGAATGCCTGAGAAAAGCTTCAGGAAATTGAACAAGAAATAGTGATACAACGCCAACAGGGCTCCGGCAATCATGCTGACCGATACAGCAGCAACCAGCACCAGATTGCGAAGCTCGTTTCTCCGGCTTTTCTTTTCAGCCTCAAGCAGAATCTGTTCCATCAGCTTTTGGTCAAAGCCGTAAGGCAGATCACCTGATTTTCGTTTCAGCACGTTTCTAAGTGCGCTATCTTTTTCCATGTTGCATCAATATTACCAGTTTTTTTCGTGTCCGGAACAATTTCACTTTGACATTATCAGGACTCAGTTGAAGAATGGCAGCAATTTCTGTAACCGCTTTATCTTCGGTATAATATAACGATATCAACGTTTTCTCTTCGACATTCAACTGATCGACAGCCTTTTCAAGGCACTTTAGCTGTTCCTCATTGTCCATCTTTTCCAACAGCTCGTCAACGGACTCATCCGGCAAATTGGTTAACCGGACGTCATCGACATCCGGAAACACGATCTTTTTCTTTCTGGTGGCAGTAATGGCCGTGTTATAAGCAATTCGCCAGAGCCAGGTCGAAAAGCTGCAATCTCCCCTAAACTTATCCAAACTGGTGAACACCTTGACAAACACATCCTGAGTCAATTCTTCCGCTTCTTCGTGACAAGGGATAATCTGCCTGATCAATGAATGAACCGGACGTTGATACCGCTCCAGAAGCAAAGAGAATGACTGAGTCTCTCCGTCGAGAATACGCTTGACAAGATCCTTTTCATCCATATGCTCCATGTTGAAATAGACGCAGGTGAGTCGTCCGGGTTACAGAAAACGATCATCAATTTTTAGACTGAAATGGTCTGATGTGTTGAAATAGCCTGCTCTTCGATCAAGTTTACAGCTTTCGATGGCTAAAAATAGAGAAATATCCGTTTGAACCTTGCTTCTTTTCATAAAAAAAATCCAACAAAAGACTGTAACCATCCGGAGCAGGAGACGTCTTACCTGTACTGAGTTACGGAAGCAGAAGCGAACGGCATTTCGACTAAGCCAAGTTACGAAGATTGACGTACTAAGCAACCAATTACCAACAATTCACGTTAAAAAACACAGATTATGATGGATTTTATCATGGTTCCCGCCATTATCGGGATTATCACGCTAGGCATCTATAAGATGTTTGAACTGTTCGCCCGCCGGAGAGAGAGGCTGGCTATCATTGAAAAATTCGGGGCAAACATAGATGCCGCCACATTGGAAGAAGCCTGTAAGATTCATGCCAGGCCAGCCAAAAACGCGGCATTCAATACGTTGAAAATTGCGTGCCTGCTGCTTGGCATCGGTCTTGGACTGCTAATCGGCTTTTTTATTTCTTATGCATGTTATGGCACATTCCAGACAAATTCTGAACAACAAAACCTGATCAACGACATGAGCGAAATTATTCTGGGAGCCTCTACCCTGCTATTTGGCGGTCTTGGCCTCGTCGTCGCCTTTGTGATTGAAATGAGAGACTACAAAAAACAGGAGAAATAAGAGCGGTCACCTCATTGTTGTTACAATAGCCTGTTGAAAAAGCTGTTGCAAAAGAAGATATAAGCCAATCGATTGTTAATGTGCGGTTTAGTTGACATTCCCTTTTGCAACAGTTTTTTAATGTAAGCGAACCCGTACTGTACTTTTTATAGCTGTCTCCGCCGATGAGGTGGCACTCTGCAATATATACGTGTCCGGTTCCAGTTTCCAATCGTGACGAGTTTCATCATAATAAGCCAAATCTCCGGTATAGATAGCCAGCGTCACGGAGGTTGTCTCACCTGCTTTCAACCAGACTTTACTGAAAGCCTTAAGCTCTTTGACTGGCCGGACTACGGAAGGATGCTCTTGAGTGGCATACACTTGCACTACTTCTGCACCGTCTACTTTTCCGGTATTCCTGACCGTCACGGAAAGATGGATGGTATCGTTGCCTGTATAGTCCTTTTTATCCGATGTCAGTTTTCCAACCGCAAACGAAGTATAAGAAAGGCCATAACCAAATGGGAAAAGCGGTTTGATTTTTTTGGTATCGAACCAACGATAGCCAACCAGTATATCTTCTTTGTAATACTCATTCACATGGTCTCCCGGATAAGACGTCGATCCATAAAAATGGACGCCGGTATCCTCCAGCTTTTCCGGGTAAGAAAAAGGCAATTTTCCCGATGGATTGGACGTTCCTGACAAAACATCTGCCAACGCGTTGCCTGCTTCCGAACCCATGTACCAGGCTTGAACGACAGCAGGCACCTGATTCAGCCATGGCATGGCGACAGCGTTGCCACTAACCAGAACCACAGCGAGTTGCTTATTCACCTTAGACAAAGCGGCAATCAAATCATTTTGGCCGAATGGTAGATCATATGTTTTTCTGTCATGCCCTTCGCAGTCTTGAAAAGCATTTTTATTCAGACCTCCGATAAAAATCACCACGTCAGCCTGACGGGCCACTTCAACGGCCACCCTTAACAGAGAATCCGGATTCAACGGAGCCTTGTCTTCCTTGCCCCACTGGTATTTTCCGGACACATAGCCAAGGCTGTAACTGACGTGATCAGCACCGTATAGAGCTTTTAACCCTTCAAGCGCTGAGACTTCCTGTTTTACTTTCAACTCGGAGGAACCGCCACCTTTCGTCAGGCTGCGGGTTGCATTTTCCCCGATCACGGCGATTCGACGGTATTTTCCGGCAGGAATCGGGAAAAAGGCGTGGTTGTTTTTAAGCAGGACGATGCCTTCTGCTGCTATTTCTCTGGCAACCTTGTTGTGTTCCGGACAGGTAAACCGGCCGAAAGAACGGTTCGAAGCCATATTCGTCCGGAAGATCAGCCTCAACACACGTCTGGCTTTATTATCAACCACAGAAACCGGCATATCACCTTGTTTCAACAAATCCAGAAAAGGTTGAGCCAGGTAATAATTCGCGTAAGCTGAGGATTTTCCACCGGTCATTCCGTTCGTATAACTGCCCATTTCGATGTCAAGTCCGTTCAATGCGGCTTGTCTGGTATCATGAGCGCCGCCCCAATCCGAAACAACCACTCCGTCAAATTCCCATTCCTTTTTCAATATTTGATTGAGCAATAAATCATTATGGCAACAGTGCTGTCCTCTAAACTGATTGTAGGAGCCCATGACAGACCAGGCTCCACCTTCCTTGACAGCAGCTTTAAAGGCCGGCAAATAGATTTCATATAAAGCCCGGTCACTGACATTGACATTGATGGATCCCCTTTCTTCCTCCTGGTTATTCAGGGCAAAATGCTTAACACAGGCCGCTACACCATTTTTTTGAACGCCCTGTACATAAGGAACCACCATACGGGCTGCTAAATACGGATCTTCTCCCAGATATTCAAAATTCCGCCCGTTCAGTGGTGTCCGGTAAATATTCACCCCCGGGCCGAGCAGTATATCTTTTCCGCGATAACGAGCTTCTTCTCCAATCGATACACCATAACGATAAGAAAGTTGCGGGTTGAACGTGGCAGCGAGGCAAGTCAACGCAGGAAATGCCGTGCACGAATCACTGGTCCATCCTGCCGCATCCCAGGTATCCCATCCGATTTCCTCCCGGACACCGTGAGGGCCATCGCTCATCCAAACGGCAGGAATGCCCAACCGGGGTACACCGGTTGAACTGAACTTTGATTGTGCATGGCAAAGTGCCACTTTTTCTTCCAGCGTCATCCTGGAAAGAGCGTCTTCGATCCTTTCTTCCAAGGGTTTTGTCACATCCAGATAGACTGGGTTACCTGGATTTGCCGAAGTGCTACCTTGACTTGAATCGGTACCAGCCTGATTTAAACGAACGTTAAATAGCCTATTTTGCGCAGATGCCAGGCTGGCGGCACAAACTAGACAGAGCATCAAACTTCCGATCTTTCTCATGACATTGAATTAAACAGCTTTTTGTTGGATTTTTCGTTATGGTTTCTTGAATCCGTCGGTGTTTTTCCTTATAAACCGGATCAACGAATTGAACACGTCAAAAGTATAAAATATCCCGGACGTAAAAACGGACGAACTAAAAGAGTGCTCATAAAAATCCCGTCCAGTTAACCAAATAACCGTCCGTCCTCATTTTTTGATTGTTCAAATGGCAATTACCGTTGCTTAACAACTATTTCTGTTCTATTTTTGAAGAGTTAAAAGGCAGTTCATATTTCTTTAATAAAAAACCATGAAAAACCATCAGTTCCTTGTAGCGCTGTTACTGATCTTTATTTTGTCAGGATGTAGCAAGATGTATGAAAAAACCGAAGATGGCATCCGGATTTCTCTAAAGCAGTCTGCACCATATGATGTCAGGACCATTCAGCTTCAAGTTCTCTCAAACGACATCATTCGCGTCACGGCTTCTCCGTCAAAAAAGAACCGCTTGACACCGGGGATGATGTGTTCCTATGTAAACACGCTGAAATCCGGATGGAAATCCACCAGACATGGTGATTCCGTTTTATTGGAAACGCCATCCGTTAAAGCACAGGTTTCAACCATTACTGGAGGCATCACCTTTACCGATTCAGCTGGGAACGTCCTGTTGCAGGAAAAAAAAGGAGGCGGAAAAACATTCAGTCCAATCAGTATGGACGGCCATGAAGGCTATACGTATCGCCAGATTTTTGAATCGCCCATGGATGAAGCCTTTTATGGTCTCGGACAACATCAGTCGGATGAGTTTAATTATAAAGGTAAAAATGAAACACTATACCAGTATAATACAAAAGTATCGGTGCCTTTCCTGGTTTCGAACAAACATTATGGACTACTCTGGGACAATTATTCGTTGACCCGGTTCGGTAATCCGCGTGACTATGCTAATCTTGACTTGTTCAGACTGTATGATAAAAACGGAGAATCCGGAGGTCTGACAGCCACTTACGCGATTGATAAAAGCCCGGATAATGTCTTTGTCGAACGCAAAGAAACGGCCATCGATTACGAAAACATTGAAACCGTCAAGAACTTTCCGAAAGATTTTCCATTCGACAATTCGGCCATAACGTGGAAAGGATACATTCAACCAGCTGAAACCGGCACATACCATTTCAAGTTGTATTATGCCGGTTACACCAAAGTGTATCTGGATGATTCGTTGGTGGTTCCTGAAAGATGGCGTACAGCCTGGAATCCGAATAGCTACAAGTTTACGGCAAGACTGGTCGCCGGCCAGAAGCATAAACTCCGTCTGGAATGGAAACCTGACGGCGGTATCTCATACATAGGTCTGAAGGTGCTGAGTCCTGTTCCGGAGACTGAGCAGAACAAACTATCATTCTGGTCTGAAATGGGCAAACAGCTCGACTATTACTTTATCCACGGATCAACAGCCGATCAGATTATCAGTGGTTACAGGTCTATCACAGGTAAAGCGCAGGTAATGCCCAAATGGGCCATGGGTTTCTGGCAAAGCCGCGAACGCTATAAAACGCAGGATGAACTGCTTCGTACGTTACGAGAGTTCAGACGCCGCCAAATACCCATTGACAATATCGTCCAGGATTGGTCTTACTGGAAAGAAAACAGCTGGGGCAGTCATGATTTTGACAACACCCGTTACCCGGATCCGGAGGCAATGATCAAAGAAGTGCACGATTCTTCCGCACATATTATGATATCCGTCTGGCCCAAATTCTATTGCAACACTCAACATTACAAAGAGCTTGCAAGCAAAGGCTGGATTTACCGGCAAGCCGTCAAAGACAGCATACGCGACTGGATCGGCAACGGTTATTTCGGGTCGTTTTACGACGCGTTCAGTCCGGATGCCCGGAAGCTTTACTGGAAACAAATCAACGAACATCTTTTCTCCAAAGGCATCGATGCCTGGTGGATGGATGCTTCCGAACCGGATATTTATTCAAATTCAAGCATGGCCTACCGGAAAAAGCTCATGAACCCGACCGCGCTTGGTTCTTCCACCGAGTTTTTCAATGCCTACGGACTTGTCAATGCCCAGGCAATCTACGAAGGTCAACGCAGTGTTGACAATAACAAGCGGGTGTTCTTGCTTACCCGCTCAGGTTATGCTGGTTCCCAACGTTATGCCGCGGCCATTTGGAGTGGAGACATCGGCACACGTTGGGAAGACCTGAAAGCACAGATTTCTGCGGGTATGAATTATTCTATCTCAGGAAATCCGTACTGGACTATGGATAACGGCGGTTTCTGTGTTGAAAAACGCTATGAAAGAGCCAAAGAAGGATCGGAAGATCAGAAAGAATGGCGTGAGCTGAACCTGCGCTGGCATGAGTTCGGAGCATTTGTTCCTTTGTTCCGGACACATGGGCAATCTCCCCGCCGGGAACTTTGGAACATTGCCCCGGAAGGTTCTCCTATCTATCAGGAAATGCTGTATTACACACAGTTACGATACCGGCTGATGCCATATATCTATACACTCGCCGGCATGTGCCATTTCAACGATTACACTATAATGCGTCCGCTCATGATGGATTTCGGAACCGATGAAAATGTCCTCAATATCTCTGACCAATACCAATTCGGCCCCGATTTGATGGTTTGCCCGGTCTACACTTACAAAACGCGTAATCGAGACGTCTATTTTCCCAAAGGTGCGGGTTGGTATAATCTATATGACGGAACATTCACAGCCGGTGGAAGCCGGTCGACTGTCGATGCCCCGCAAGAACGAATGCCGGTCTATGTCTGCGCCGGTAGTATCCTGCCAGTCGGAGCGCTGGTTCAAAACACCGTTCAACCCCAAACTGACCTTACGATCTATATCTATGCCGGTAAAGACGGGCAGTTTACCTTGTACGAAGACGAAGGCACGAATTACAATTACGAGAAAGGCCGTTTTGCGACCATTAGCCTGAATTGGAATGACAACACTCATTTACTGACCATTGCTGACCGAAAAGGCTCTTTTGCCGGAATGGCAAACCAACGCACCCTGCGCCTTGTCCTGGTTAATCCGGCACAGCCTTCCGGAGTCGATAAGTCTCCGGACAAGGTAAAAACAATCTTGTACTCTGGAGAAAAAATAACACTGACCATGGATTGAAAAGCAAGACTGCTTTCTTAACCAAATTTCACCATGCAACATGACAAACACACACATCCATCTATTCAGAAAAGCAAAGGCTGAAATCCGCATTTCTTTCGACATAACCGTCGGGTTGCATCATCAACGGACCGCTGTTCTTTGATATCCATCAAAAAATCGGCTGCCGCATGGGTGATCTTTTTTTTCAGTATATTTATAACCAGCACTTTTCAACTGCGATCGTATGAAAAAACGTCATCCATTTATGCACCTTTTCCCTTTTTTGCTATTGCTGACAGCCTTACTGGCCGGCTCATGCAAAGAAAACGGAAACGCCCTGCAAGTAAGCAGAGATACCATCTACATAGAGACAGACGGCAGTGCCGAATCATTCGTTGTTCTCACCGATGCCTCATCCTGGCACCTGAGCAATCCGGCACCTGATTGGATAAGCCTTTCTTCAACATCAGGCACAGGGACAAATGATACCGTCTCCGTCATTGTTTCATCCGCTGCCACGGCAAATCGATCTGCCACGCTGACCTTGACAGCCGGGAATGCTCAGCCTCTCAATATACTGGTATTTCAGTCGGTTTTCTCGCTCTCTTCCAACATCGACAGTCTTAGTTTTAAAAAAGCAGGCGGAAGTGCTTCGTTTGCGATTACCACCACAGCCAGCCAATGGTCACTTTCGACCAATGTCAACTGGCTGACGTTCAACAACACGGTTGGAACCAAAGGGACATACATCGTTTCAGCAACTGCCACCTCCAATCAGACCGGAGCCGACCGGACAGCCATCATAAGGGTTAAGGCACAATATGGCCCCGTCATGCAAATCGCCGTTACACAGTCCGGTTTCATTTACCCATCCTACAATACAAACCCAGCAGCACCAGATTTAAACGGTGTAGAAAGCACAGCCATGCAATTGGCTTCGCGCATGTATGCAGGGTGGAATCTCGGTAATTCGCTGGAAGTACCCAATGATGAAACAAAATGGGGGAACCCGAAATCAACCCAACGCCTCATCGATTCGGTCTATTCCGCCGGATTCAATGCCATCAGGCTCCCCTGCGCCTGGTCCAGCCATCTTTCAGATGCCTCGGTCTGCAAGATAAATCCACTCTGGCTGGCACGCGTCAAGGAAGTCATTGATTATTGCTATACGCATCAACTATTCATCATCCTTAACATTCACTGGGATGGCGGCTGGCTGGAAAACAACCCGACCTATGCCAAACAGGATGAAGTCAATGCCATGCAAAAAGCGCTGTGGGAACAGATCGCCACCTACTTCCGGAATTATGACGAGCATTTGATGTTTGCTGGGACGAACGAAGTGCATGCTAATTACAGTACTCCGAGCACCGAAAATATTTCTGTTCAACAAAGTTACAATCAAACATTTGTCAATGCCGTACGTTCCACCGGCGGGAAAAATGCGTACCGCACCCTAGTCATTCAGGGTTACAATACGGACATTGACTATACGGTCAACTACCTGACCGTTGCTGCGGATGCCGTCAAGAACAGGCTGATGGTTGAAGTCCACTATTATTCTCCCTGGGATTTTTGCGGCGAAACAGGCTCCAGCGCCAAATACCTCTGGGGATCCCCCTATCAGCAATACGGCAGTATCTCTTCCTGGGGACAAGAATCGTATGCACAAAGTCAATTTTCCAAAATGAATGCTAACTTTGTCAGCAAAGGGTATCCGGTGATCCTGGGTGAGTATTCGGTTGTCCGCCGCTCATCTTTGACAGGCGATGTATTGATTCACCACTTGGCATCGAGAGCCTATTTTCTGCAATTCATCACAGAAAAAGCTAAAAATGCAGGCATGGTGCCCTACTATTGGGATAACGGAGGCACGGACAACAATGCCTGCGGCGTTTTCTACCGTTCAACGGGAGCTGTCTTTGACCGGCAAGCCCTGACGGCGTTGCAGAATGGGGCAAAAAATGGGCATTATTCATATTAACCGATTGATTTAACCATGAAGTATCTGGCCTTTTTCATCATACTCGGCACGGTTATCTTGATGTCGGTATACGTGTTGATACGGGGCTGGCAGCTATTGCCTCATCAGCCGGTGCTGCGGGTTGTCTTCTCAGCCATCTTTGTCTGTCTCTTTCTGATAGCGCTGTCGTTTATTTGGCTGGAGCATCTGTTGCCGCTGGAGTGGTCAAAGATCTTCACCTTTATCGGTTTTACCTTTGTCGTAGCCGTCATTTACTCGGCCGTGGCCTTTTTATTGATTGACGGCATCCGGCTGACAAATGCCGTGTTTCATCTGGTACCACTCGATCAACTGATGCGATTCAGCCGCCATGCAGCCAGTCTATGTCTGGGTATTATTGCCGTGGCAATGATCGTCGGTTACATTCAGTTCAGCCATCCGGTTGTCACGCACCTGAATCTCTCCATCGGCCGGAAACCTCAGCACAAAACCCTGACCATCGTAGCCGCCAGCGACCTTCATGTCGGTAACAATATTGGCAAAAAGCAACTAAGAAAATACGTCAACCTGATCAATAGCCTGAAACCAGACCTCATCTTACTAGCCGGAGATATAACAGATCAATCCATCCAGGCCGTTTCGGAACAATACATGAAAGAGGAGCTCCGTTCGCTTCGAGCCCCACTTGGCGTTTATGCTATCCGGGGTAATCACGAATATTATTCAGGAAAACCTGATGCGATTGCCCAATACTTAAGGAACTCAGGCATAACCGTTCTAATCGACTCCGTCGCGCTGATCGACCATGATTTTTATCTCATCGGACGAGATGACAGAACCAACCGCCAACGGAAACCGCTGTCCGAACTGATGAAGGGCATCCGGCAAGACCTGCCGACGATTCTGCTGGATCATCAACCTTATAACCTCAATGAGGCGATGAAAAACGGCATAGACCTGCAACTCTCCGGTCATACACACAACGGGCAATTATTTCCAGGCAACCTGATTGTCAAACAGCAATTTGAGCGTAGTTACGGATACCTCCGTAAAGGGAAAACGCAGTATTATGTTTCCTCCGGCCTTGGGCTGTGGGGACCTCAATACCGTATCGGAACGAAATCGGAAGTGGTTGAGATCCGTTTATCCTATTAAATGCAGCCCCGTTTATCGTTATTTAACTGATCAGGAACAACTTTCTGTTGCAATTCAATGTTGAAAACGCTAAATTTGAGACAAAACAATAATAAAATGAGTGTTAAGTTAAACAAACTGGTTGTTCTGACAGGTGCCGGAATCAGTGCTGAAAGTGGGCTGAAAACCTTCCGGGATAGCGGCGGACTTTGGGAAGAGCATGATGTCAATGAGGTGTGCAGTATCGAAGGCTGGTACCGTAATCCCAAAGTGGTGCTTGATTTCTATAACGATCGCCGTCGCCAGTTGAAGGACGCTCAACCGAACGGAGCACACATGGGACTTGCCGAGTTGCAGAAAGACTACGACGTACACATCATCACCCAGAACATCGACAATCTGCATGAACGGGCCGGAAGCCTCAATGTACTCCATTTGCACGGAGAAATGACCAAAGCCTGCAGTAGCCGTGATAAAGGAAATGTCATTGATATCGGTTATCAGGATATCCAAGTGGGGGACAAAGCCAAAGATGGGTCTCAGCTTCGTCCGTTCATTGTTTGGTTCGGAGAAGCGGTTCCTGCCATGGAGGATGCGATCCGGTTAACCTCAGAAGCTGACATTTTTCTGGTTATCGGAACCTCTCTGAATGTTTATCCGGCTGCCGGATTGGTTGATTATGTTCCAAGTTCCTGCCAATTATACCTGATCGATCCGAATCACGTCGGCAGGGGCATTCGACGGGACTGCCGGATTTTCCAGGAAAATGCCGTAAAAGGAATTCAACTGTTCAGACAAGCACTACTGAGCCACCAGGCTGTTTAATGCGATAAGCCGATCAGAATGGAAGAATCGTTTAAGAGGTAATCAGTTTAGCAAATTACTGGCTATCAAGCATCCAATGAGGAGCTTATTGCACCCAAACCCTCCTGAAATACTGCTCAAACAGTTCCTTGACTTCCTGAATCCGTTCAGGGGTGTCTTCTTTGATATCCTCCAATAAATAGGGCTTTCCGAGTGCCTTGTACTTGTGGACGCCAAACGTATGATAAGGCAGTAGTTCAAGCCGGTCTATGTGCTGATAGTTCTTGAAATGTTCACCAAACGCCTGAAGATCTTCCAGAAAATCGGAGTAGCCAGGTACCAGCACGTAACGGATCCGCATCGGTTTGCCGATTTCTTCCAGCCAGGCTGCTGTTTGCAGTGTTTGCTCATTGGAATGCCCGGTCAGGATTCTGTGCCTTTCAGGATCGATTTCCTTGACGTCAAGCAAGGCCATGTCGATGTATTGATATAAGGCTTTCGTGCGCTCGTTAAAATTGTTGCCGTTCGTATCCAGACAGAGGTGGATACCTTCTTCCTTGAGCCGTTTGCAAAGAGGGATGAGCGCTTCTGCCTGCAATGTCGGTTCGCCGCCACTGAAGGTTACGCCACCCTTTTTGCCAAAAAAGGTCTTTTCGCTCAGGGCCATCCGGACGATTTCTTCCGGATCGGTCAATGTCCCGCCTACGCTGGGAATGGTATCCGGGTTGGCGCAATACAGGCAACGGAACCGGCAACCTTGTAAGAATACGACGAGCCTGAGACCAGGCCCGTCGAATAGTCCCATCGATTCGTATGAATGGACTCTAAGCTGCATGTCAGCGCATCTTTTCGTGGAAACTCCTTGAAATAACTTCCAGCTGATGCTCCCGGCTAAGCTGGACAAAATTCACGGCATAACCGGACACACGGATCGTCAACTGAGGATAGTTTTCAGGATGTTCCATCGCGTCTTCGAGCATCGCGCGGTCCAGCACGTTTACATTCAGGTGATGAGCACCCTTTGAAAAATAACCGTCCATCATGCAGACCAGGTTTTCAATTTGTTCCTCTTTGTCTGAGCCAAGGGATTTCGGGACGATGGAAAACGTATTGCTCACTCCGTCCTGCGCATCCTCGTACTGGATTTTAGCAACGGACGACAGCGAAGCAATGGCCCCTTTTTCGTCACGTCCATGCATCGGATTGGCTCCCGGTGCAAACGGAACACCTTTGGCACGGCCGTCAGGGGTAGCGCCTGTTTTCTTTCCATACATAACGTTGGAAGTGATGGTCAGGATGGACAGCGTTGGCTGTGCCTCCTTGTAGACTTTCTGCTGAGACAGGACATCGCTGAAATAGTGGGTCACATTTTTGGCCAGTAAATCCACCCGGTCATCGTCATTCCCATAGCAAGGAAATTCACCGTCGATGTCAAAGCCTTGGGTCAACCCACTTTCGTTGCGTATTGGCGTTACTTTGGCATATTTAATGGCTGAAAGCGAATCAGCCACAATCGACAAGCCGGCAGCACCATACGCCAGATTAATGGCAGGATCTGTATCGATGAAAGCCATCTGGGCTTTTTCGTAGTAATATTTATCGTGCATGTAGTGGATAATGTTCATCGCCTCATTATACACGCGGGCTACTTGTCCCAGCACTAATTTGTAGTTGGTCAGCACCTCATCGAAATCCAGCACATCACGTTTGACGGGAGGAATACCTTGAACCATCTGAGTGCCGGTGATTTCGCAACGACCTTCATTCAAGGCCAGCAACAAGGCTTTAGCCAGATTGCAACGGGCACCGAAGAACTGTATCTGTTTGCCAATTTCCTGATAGGATACACAGCAGGCAATGCCATAATCGTCGCTGTTGCGCATGGTACGCATCATCTCATCGTTTTCATACTGGATGGACGAGGTATCTATTGAAACCTGGGCACAAAAATCCTTGAACCCTTGTGGCAGGTTGTTCGACCATAATACCGTCATGTTTGGTTCAGGAGACGATCCTAGGTTGTATAAGGTTTGCAGGAAACGGAAGGACGTTTTGGTCACTTTGTGACGTCCGTCATTCAGGCTTCCGCCGATGGATTCGGTTACCCAGGTGGGATCTCCGGCAAAAATTTCCTTGTAGGATTCCATTCTCAGGTGACGGACCATACGCAATTTAATGACGAACTGGTCGATCAGTTCCTGAGCAAAGGTTTCGTCGATGAGCCCTGTTTTCAGGTCGTGTTCCATGTATATATCCAGAAAAGATGATACGTTTCCAAGCGACATGGCTGCACCATCCTGTTCTTTGACTGCCGCCAGATAGGCCATATATACCCATTGAACAGCTTCCTGGGCTGAAGTGGCAGGCCTGGACAAATCCAGATTGTAGTACTCTCCCATCACTTTCATATCCGTCAACGCTTTGATCTGTTCACGTACTTCCTCACGCAGGCGGATGCGGTGTTCGGTCATAGGGCCGCCCAATGCCTGAAGATCGGCTGTCTTGGCTTCAATCAGCCTATCAAGTCCGTAAAGAGCCAGCCGGCGATAATCACCTATGATACGGCCACGGGCATAATTGTCGGGTAAGCCGGTTAGGAAACCCAGAGAACGGAACTTACGGATTTCATCGGTATACACATCGAAGACGCCATCATTGTGCGTTTTACGGTAATTTTTGAAAATATCGACAACTCGGGGATCCAACTCGACACCTTGTTCTTTGCACGCTTTCATCACGACATTAATACCACCGAAAGGCTTGATCGCCCTGCGGAGCAGTTCGTCGGTCTGCAATCCGACGATCAGTTCGTTTTCACGATCGATATAGCCTGCTTTGTGAGACGTAATGGTTGAAACGGTCACAGGATCGATTGAACGGACGCCTTTGTTGGCACGTTCTTCCTGAAGGGCTTTCAGACAAAGATCCCAGATGTGTTTGGTACGATGAGTCGGTCCCTGCAAGAAAGAAGCATCGCCCTCATAAGGTGTAATGTTGTGTTGGATAAAATCACGCAGATTAATTTCGTTGTTCCAGTTTCCTCTTTTGAAATTCATAGGTGTATGGTTTTAGGGGCGCAAAGGTACGTTTAATCTAACAAACCGCCTTGTAAAAAGGCATAAAAATATGTTGTATAACATGTTTTATGCCTATCACTTGGTTTAAAGAAATCATGAAACGATGTAGCAATCTGCAATACTGATATTTACGCGATCGCTTGGTAGAAAAGTAACGTTTACTCTTAGTCGGATTTTCCGTTTGTCACACCAAACGGGATATGAACCATCGGAATGTTATCAATCTGATGCAAATGCACCAGTTGATCGTCAAAATAAATATGGGGCTTCATCACTTCCAATACCCGTTTCTTTTCGATGCCACCCAGAAAAAAGGCTTCATCGACAGATATGTGCCAGCTTTTCAGGGTATTGACCATCCGTTCATGAGCCGGAGCATTTCTGGCAGTGACAATGGCTATTTTCAACATCTTTTTGAAAGCCGGATCTGCCTGATGCCGTTCCGATTCCAGTTGCTGATAAAAGGCTATGCGTTGGAACAACCCAGTCAACGGACCTTTATGAAGGGGCTCCAAGCGTTTCACCGTCTCCTCTTTTTGAAAGGCATCCAGACTACCTGTTTCCTGAAAGACCTTTTCAGCCTCATCATCGGCGATCACCCCATCAAAATCAAATGCCAGCCTTAATTCATTGTCATTGACATCATCTTCTATATGGGTATCCAATACTAATCCGGCAGGAAAACCAGCATTGACGGCATTCTGCACATCATCCTTGTTGGCTGACAAGAAAAGTGACAAATTAAACGCATCGTTATAACTAAACGGCGAGGCCCCTGAAAAGAAAGCAGCACGGGTGATTTTCAATCCGTAATGCTGAATGGAACGGAATACCCGCAGCCCGGTTTCCGGACTGTTTCTCGAAAGCAAAACTACTTCAACCGGCTCGATATCAGAAAAATGGGTATTCAGATTCAAAAATCGCCGGATAAACGGGAACGCGACACCTTTCTCCAGAACATCCTCAAGGTGCTGTTCCTGAAACTGACGATAGACCTCTTCCCCCTGTTCCCTAAACACCTTGTCTGATTCCGACAAGTCGAACAAGGCACTGGACGAAATACCGATCACTAATTTTTGTTCAATGGGGAATGGCATAATTTATTACTGGTTGATCGCTAAAGATACCTCATTTTTAGAAACATCTCACACCGCATCTAATTTCAGTTCAGCCCCAATTCGTTCTGTGCCTGCTCCTTATTTCGCTTGACATATTCTGTCGGCGTTATTCCGAATTCAGCCTTAAAACAGGACGTGAAGTATTTGGGATCGGCAAATCCGACGGAATAGGCAATGTCACTGACATTACCGGCCTGCCTGTTCAGTAGTTGGCAGGCATGCTTCAACCGGATGTTCTTGGTGAATTCGACGGGAGACATGCCGGTAAGTGACTTGATCTTCCGGTAAAGCGACGATTTGGACATATTCAACTTGCCGGAGAACATATCCAGGTCGAAATCCGTTTCGGCTAAATGTTCCTCGATGACATTAATGGCACTCTCCAGAAATTTTTCATCGATGGAAGCCATTTCCAGTGTCGTCACATTTAATTCCGCATTGGTCTTAAACCGCTCAGACTTTCGTCTGCGGTTTCTAACCATGCTGCTAATCTTGGCATCCAGTACATTCAGGTCAAACGGCTTGGACAAATACCCATCTGCGCCGGCTTTGTAGCTGTCAATTCTGTCATTATCAGAATTTTTGGCGGTTAGCAGCAACACAGCAATATGGCTGGTATTCAAGTCATTTTTAAGCGTACGGCAAAGTTCCAGTCCATCCATTTCAGGCATGATAATGTCGCTGACAACAATATCAATCTGATTTTCTCCCACCACTTTCATTGCATCAACTCCATTCTCCGCCGTAAAGGTATGGTATCGTTTGCTGAAAATCCGGTCGATCAGCAGGCGTAATTCACTGTTGTCTTCAACGATCAAAACATTGACGTCTTCTTTGGCAACAGCTTCTTCCGATATGAAACCTTCTGTTGACTGTTCACCGATATATACATGTTCAGGTGTTTGGTTTGGCTGTTGCTTTTCAATCCTTTCAGACGGAGCATAGGCTTCTTTATCAATCGGTATTTCTACCGTAAACGCGGAGCCGACATTCAACTGACTTTCAACCAAAATCGTTCCATGGTGCAATTCCAGCATTTCTTTCGTCAATGTCAGACCGATGCCATGATTCTCAACCGTATTGGTCGGATCGTTCGAATAAAAACGAGTGAAAATATGATCAATATCTTCTTCTGCAATACCTCTTCCGGTATCTTTTACTGTCAACCGGGCAAATTGTTGACCGTTTTTGTCGATCCTGTCCAAATTCACCTGAATGGCACCTTTTGAGGCCGTATATTTAAAGGCATTTGACAGTAGGTTAAACAGGGCAGTATCCAGTTTATCGGCATCAAACCAGGCCATCATCGATGTCTCTGACGAAACCATCGAAAAATGGATTTGCTTGTCCTTGGCCAGTGGTTTGAAGTTATACTGGCAAATCCGGTTGACAAAGCCAACCATATCATTTTCCGAAACCTTTAGCTGCATGTTGCCGCTTTCGACCTTTCTAAAGTCAAGTATCTGTTGCAGCAACCGTTTCAACCGGTTTACATTGACTTTCATGACTTCATGTTGCCAGAATTTTCCTTTATAGGACAGCTCCAGGTCATCGATCAGACAGGAAATAATGGTAAGAGGTGTTAACAGCTCATGAGAAATATTTGTGAAATACCGTAGTTTCGTTTGCGTCAGTTCTTCTGATTTTTCTTTCTCAATACGGGCAATCTTCAGTTCATTTCTTAGACGCAAGCGGTTGATGGAGAATTGGTAAAAACCTTTCAACAAAGAAAATATGATGAGCAGATAAAACAACGTTGCCCACCAGGTCTGATAAAAAGCCGGTTTCTTGATAATTTCCATGGTAGTGACCACGTCACTCCAAAGGCCATTTTCATCCGTGGCTTTTAACAACAATTTATAAGAGCCTTTCCCAAGATTGTTGTAATTGGCAAACCTGTGATTGTTGGTGACATAATTCCAATCATCGTCTACACCGACCAGTTTGTACGCATACTGAATTTTGCTTGGAGAATCATAATTAAGCGTTGAAAATTCAATTTCAATGTTGTTATCTGTGTGATCCAGTACCAACCGGTTGGAGATGTTATCGTAATCAATTTCGTTGCCCGGATCAAAAATGGATTGATTATGGACTTTCACATCGGTAATATGCACCCATGCCGGGCTATGAGTGGCATTCCTGTTTTTATTGGCAGGCAGGAATGAACAAAAGCCTCTGTTCCCACCGAATAAAACTTCACCTGTCAAACTTTCCGTGCAAGCACTGGCAATAAATGAATTGACCGCCAGATTATCAAAGACGCTAAAACTGGTGGACGATTCTGTTCTGGGGTTGAAGCAGGTAACCTTCTTATTCGTTGATATCCAAGTATTTCCGGAGCGATCTGACAATATATTCAAAATTCCTTCACCCGTCATGGCACACAAACTGCTGACGTCCTGGAATTGATGTTTCTTTTTGTTGAACGTGATAACCCGGCCCTCCTTGGTCCCAATCCAGAGTTCTCCTGACTGATGGGCACAAACACTTTGCACATTATTGGTATTCAAACCCTTGGCATACTTGTCATACGTCGTAATTTTGTAGCCGTGTTTCGTTAGCGTCAGCATGCATAGACCGGAACGTTCACTGCTTACCCAAATATTGCCGTCCAAATCCTGCGTAATATCAGTTACGGAAGGAATTTCAGCAACAGGGACAACAATACCTTTTGATGTAACCATGACGACGCCACCTTCCATTCCTATCCAGACATTACCTGCCCTGTCTTCAAACATGACTTTGTCTCCATAGGAATTGATCTTATTGCCTTTACTCACATCCACAGCATGAGAAAACGCGATATCCGATCCTTTCTTTTTGAATACGTAAATCAAATTTTCGTTACAGGCCACCCATTGTTCATCCCGGCTTTTTACTCGCCTTATATAATTGACAGTCAACAAGTTGCCTATTCCTTTTGAGCCCGGTACAGTCGTATAGAATTTGGCCGAATTGGCTTGCCGGTTGTACAGACAGAGTCCGTACCGGTTCAGCCCGATCCAGTCCAATCCATCCTGATCTTCCGATAAGGCTTTGATGCTGGGTAAAAAGCCCATTCGTTGCCTGATAATATCCAAATAGTAATTCTGAACAGGTGGCCGTTCGAAATTAATAAAAATGACGCCTTCACTAAAAGCACCTATCCAGAGATTATTGTTCCTGTCTTTAATGATTTCACTATACAACCGGCTGGATCCGGCCATATATTTCGAGATGTCAACCGAAGTCAATGTGCCATCCGGCTGATAGTTCATGGCATATAATCCTGACAAAGACATCAGCCATAAATAGCCATATTTATCATCCTGAACAATACTGTAGATGGTACTTTCAGCTGGTTTTCCCTGAATATTGCCGACGGCATGAAAGGTGTACATCTTATCTTCTGGTGCCTTCGGATCAAACTGGTAAAAGCCGTCACCCCATGTACCAATCCAGTAATTATCCTGCTTATCCTGATACAGGCGGAAGGGATTGTTGTGAGGCCCTACTTTTGGATACCGTTTGAAGTTGTTTGTTTTTGGCAAATATCTGCAAATGCCTGAATTCCAGGACATAACCCAGACATCACCATGATTGTCCCGGTAAATGTAATTGATTCCGGTTCCTGAGATGGTTTTTTTATCATAGGGATCGTAGACATAAGACTGCAAGGTATTTTTATGGACGTTGTACCGAAACAGTCCTCGCTGAGTCCCGATCCAGACATGCCCTTTTCCATCTGAAGCCAGACTGTTGATATGGTCTCCCTGAAACGTTGCCTCGTCAAACGGACGGATGCGCATAGTATGCTTGTCCAGAATGTTGACACCTTGCTTGGTTCCGATCCACAATTGATTGTTATCGTCTTCGGTCAGACACAAAATGTCGTTGTTTGTGAGCAATGACGGATTGTTCATGTCAGAACGGAAACTTTTCACGGAATAGCCGTCATACCGGCATAAGCCATCTAGTGTCCCGAACCAGATATAACCCTCTTTATCCTGAAAAACCCGTTGCACGGAGTTGGATGGCAACTGGCTCATATAAGGGAAATTTTCAAAGGAAACCTGAAGTTTGTTTTCTACAGCGAAAGCCTTTAGCGTCAACAAACACATGAAGACAGCCAGTAGATGGAGATGTTTCGTCATAATAGTCCGATTCAATAATTCCTGAAAATTTCCTGTTTTATTCCAGACAAAATTAAGTAGAAAACCCAGCAAAATCAAACGATCAAACACTTATATCGGTAAGAATATCAGCCAGTCTACATGATAAAACAAAATAAACGAACGTTATTGACTGAAAAATCGGCTCATCATCATCGTAATTTTTATCATCTTTGCCTCCTGTTAATCGTAGGATCAAAACTTATGAAACAATTTTCCATTACACTGATTTTCGCCAGCCTTTCTGTCGCTGCCTCGGCAGCCCCAACAACAGTCAAGGCCTTGCGCGTCAATGAAACCCATCCCACCACGACCGCCTATGTCTTGTCCACTCAGGAACAGCTAAGTGGCCAGTCTTTTCAACAAGATGCCCTGGTTTCCTATAACGGCTATCAATATACCGTTTATTACAATGCCAACCGGAATGTCACCATTGCCCGGCGGAAATTGCCGCTTGGAACATGGAAAGAAGTCGTATTTCCTCACCGGAATACTAGAGATGACTCGCACGATGTTATTTCCATGGGTATCTGCAAAAATGACGGAACCATCCATCTGGCTTATGATCACCATAACAATACGCTACAATACAATCGTTCTGTGCCAGGCTTGGCTAACGACCCGGAACATCTGGCCTGGGATATCTCCAATTTCGGAGCCATGACCTCGCAGTTGGTTTCAGACGTGACCATTCCAAATGTGACCTATCCTCGCTTCATCAACAAACCGGACGGGGACTTACTGTTTGAGTGCCGTTACAAACTGAGCGGTGATGGCGATAGCTATCTGAGGGAATACAATGGCCTGACACATACCTGGAAACTCATAGGCCGCTATGTTCAGGGAATGAATGCCAATCCGAATGCCTGCGCCTATATCAACCGGATGGATTATGATGTCAACGGACGGCTGCATGTTTCGTGGTGCTGGCGGGATGATTTCAGCGGCTGCAGTAACCATGACCTGTACTATGGTTATAGTGACGATAACGGAAAAACATGGAAGGATACCCACGATTCCATTGTCGCTGTCACCGAATTGATTGACCCAACAGATTCAAGAGTATCCGGTACCTGCATGAGAGAAGGTCTTCCAAGCCTGAAGATTGCCACCATTCCCTATAACAAAGGGTATATCAATCAGGAGACGCAAGCCACCGACAGTAAAGGTAGAGTCCACATTGTCAATTCCTATATGGAAGACGGCACTGATTCCAACTGGACGACCTCGCGCACGAAAGCGGTATTGCATCATCGCTATCGCGATGCGGACGGGACCTGGCATTGCAACCTGATTAAAAATAACGGAGCCAATGTCAATTCCTATTGCCGGGTCCAGTTGATCATCGATTCGAATGACAATGCCATCGTTATTGCCAATGGTGCAGAAATTTACACTGCCACTGCTGCAAACAACTATGAAGATTGGCAATTACTGACCAATGTAGATAAGGACCGTTTTTGTTCGGAACCTCAATTTGACCACAATGCCATCAAAGATGGCGTTCTGTCATTCGTTTATCTGAGCAGGAATCATACAATTTCCGTTATCGATTACCTGCTGGATAATCCACGTACCTTGACCGGAACTGGCTTACATGCAGATTATTATACCGATGGGATCTTCACTCAGTCCAATGGTTCTGCCGGTCAGGTCTTACCAGGAAACCCATTGCCTGCCGGGACGAAGAGTGTCCGCTGGAGCGGAACGCTTGAAACCAGGTTCGCGGAACCGTATACACTTTATCTGACCACAACAGCGCCCACCACCGTATCCATCAACGATTCCACGGTATTAAACACCGGCAAGGTTTCAGGTCTGAAAACATTTTCCTTCAAGCTGCCAGCCATTAATTCTCATAAAAACAGCCTGGTGATCGAGTCAAAAGCGACACCCTCCGATTCACTTTCGCTCGAGTGGTCTGGTGATCGAACGGCACACACGGTTATTCCTGCCGTCCACCTGTATCCTGACGCTTCAGTTTCTATCGATCACCAACAATGTCGCCCCTGCAGGCTGACTTACGGAAAAAAGGGTTGTCAACTGAAACCGATCGCCTGATTGACAGTCACGACTTGATAAACTTTCCATACATCGTACAAGCTCCCTGAGTCGCTTTAATAATATATAAACCAGAAACCAGTCCTGAGCAATCAAGACTGGTTTGGAGAGAGGGCAAATTGGTTTTTAGCACGGTTTTCCCAGACAAAGCCTGTATTTCTACGGTCAGTTTTTCATCTGCCAGTCCGGGCATCGAAATCCGGAGCTCATCTTTGACCGGATTCGGAGATAGCGTCAACCACTTTCTAATCCGTTTCAGAATCGGAAGCGTGGTGCCGGTTGATACCGGTGAAATGCCGTTTAGTGTGGGAGTCACAGGTTTAATGGAACCATCCGCATTAAATTTGAGCGTATCGATACAGACCTCACGGTAATATCCAGGAGAAGCATAATTAATCCCATTCGGCCTGGTCAGACGATGATAAACAAGGTACCATTCATCTTTCCCGGGCAATTGAACCACGGAGTTGTGCCCTGTACCATAAATAGCCAACGCATCGTTCCTGGCTATGACAACATTGTTGACCGGCACTGTAATCTTGCCTAGAGGTGACGTCGAAGTACCATATCGAACCCTGTAATCAGGACTACCAGTATCATTTTCAGACCACATAAAATAATAGAGTCCGTTCCGGTAAATCACATAAGTACCTTCACGGAACGTGGCGTCCGGTGTCAACACGGTGGTGGTTCCGCTTTTAATGGAAATCATGTCATCGTTCAGCTCAGCACCAGCCATATAGCCATTGCCCCAGTACAGGTAACTTTTCCCCGAAACAGGATCTGTAAAGACATCAGGGTCAATTTCCTGTCCGCCGGTTATTCCGGAAGGTTTTGATGAAATGAGCGCCTTGCCCGAATCGACAAAAGGGCCTGTCGGACTGGAGGAAACAGCAACACCGATTTTCTGGGCAGCCGTAAAATAGAAAAAATACGTATATTGTCCGTTTATTTTTTTCTCAACGATGCAGGGTGCCCAGGCATTTGTAGAGGCCCAGCTGACCTGACCGGAAGTCAAGTCTATGATGGTACCTTCGTTTGCCCAGTTCACCAAGTCGCTCGATGAAAAACAGTTGAAATATTTTCCGTTCCAGCCGGAATAGCCGTCACTCGTCGGATAAATATAAAATTTACCGGTATTTTCGGAATACAGTACTTCCGGATCCGCGTACAAATCGGTCAGAACCGGATTGTTGTTGACACTGGCTGTCACATAATAAGTTACTTTTATACCATTAAGGCTCAACACATAAGTCACCCCACCGGTTGAAAAATTCTGTGGCCCGGCTGGTGTGACACTAACACCTGGCATAGCCTGAATCATCGGATCAAAAGCCGTTAGATCAGTGCCTTGTTTTACCGGAACGAAGACCGTCCGGTTATTGTTGTCGATGACCAGATTGAGCCGCTTTGCCAGTTTCGAGCCAACTGACATAACAATCAGATCGGTCGCCTTTCCCCATTTCTTAGCCAAGGCTGCTGCTTCTTCAGCCGTGATGGCCATGACAGTCCCGTGCCTGGGCGCAAAATTCATCGAAACGCCATTTTGAATCCGGAAGTTTTCCAGATCTGTTGTACGGGTAAACTCATATTTTCCACTGGTATAGACATCATACATCAAAATGCAAGTATCCGACTTAATCAAGGGGAAAATGCACGCTCCTTCAACCGGGCTGGTCGTTTGCTGCAAATACTTTGCCTCCTTCAGAACGTAAGGGCCGGTCAGCGATGACGAAACCGCTTTCATGATGCCATTGCCATTCCCTTCTGTTTTAAAAAACAGATTAAATAAACCATTTCTGTAAAGAATGTCACCGTCAATGCAAGCTTGATTGTCCGGATGATTAAACAGCACTTTGGGCGCAGTCTCCAAGGTTGTAAAATCCTTGTTAGCATACGCATAGTGGATCACATCCGGATCCGAACCAGCCCGCTGAGACCAATAGATCATATATTTGCCTACGCAAGGATCCCAAATGGTCTGTGGTGCCCAAACCCGGTTCACATCACTGTATTCGGGATACGTGGCAGCAATGTCGACAACAGAATGAGACCAGTTGATCAAATCGGATGATTTCAGGAGTACCATCGCATGATTGCTGCTCCAGCCGTTGGCCGATTTCATATCGGTCACGACCATGTAATAACAGCTATCCACCCCTCTATAGATGTGCGGATCTCTGACTGCCTTCATTTGAGCAATAGTATCCGATGAGATAATGGGTAAGTTATTGTTCAGTGCCCGATAGTTGTAGCCATCAGGACTCAGAGCAAACCGAATGGCTTCCTGGTCGCCTGAGTTACCTGTGAAATAGACAAATAAATAAGAGGAGCAGGCTAATTCTTCTGCCAACGTCACGTCAAACAGACGAGTCGCCGAATAGGTACTCTTCCTGACCGTCGCTGTTAACTGAATAGTCATGGGCCCTTCACCTTTAGCTGGTGACTTGGCCAAAACGCCTTGATTGCTTAAGTAAGCGGGATTGGAAGAATTCCATGTGATGGTTGAACCTTCCGGACCGGTTACGGGCAAATAGAGGTTGTCTCTCAAAGCTGACAGATTACCATACAGACACAGCTTATTCATGTCAATCTGCACGGAAGCCTCATCGCTTTGCCACGGCAGCACAACCACAGTAAACACCTTATGCACGCTATCTGTTGATGTCTTTAAAATCGCTGTCAGCTGAACGGAGACCGGCAAATTGCCATATGCCGGACGAGTGACGACGCCGTCATTTGATAAAGCCACAGGATCGGACGATAACCATTCCAGTGTAACCATATCGTTCGAAATAGTGGGCAACGTAATGGAGGTCTGTACGGTATCTGCATCCGTTAGTTTCAACGAGGCCGCCACTTCTTTCAATGCTTCTCTGGCATACATTGAGCTCAAAGATGTACTGTTGGCTGCCAGATCACTGACTTCAGCCGGGGAGAGATACCGGTTATAAATTCTGAAATCGGCCAACGACGCTTCTTTCAAATAATTATCGCTGCTGAATGGTGACCGGCCGATCCAATTGTAAAGAATGGTGGTACTCAGACTGGAAGGAGCCAGACTGGCCGTGCCGGATTTTAACAAATTGCCATTGACATACAGATAGCCTGTCGTTCCATTTTGGGTATAGCAAACATGCTGCCAGCTGCCTTTCTGAGCAGCCGAACCATAGGAAATGCCGACCTTTTCATTTGCCCATCCGCCGGTCGACAACGCGTATCGCTGAGCATTGACCCGGTAAGCTACGTATTTGCCAGCATATTGACCACAATTGGCATTATCGGAAAAACTCCAGAGGAAATTGCCGTTGCCACTGATGTCAGCTGCTTCATCAATAAACAGGTACGTCGAAACGGCAAAATCAGTCAAGCTGTCAACCAACCGGCCGACAGCCGTTCCCATGTCCAGATATCCGTTGTCCGAACCCAGTTTCAACACCCCTATGCTGTCTAATTTGCTTAAAACGGCAGCATTACACAATGTCCCATTATAGCCATTGCCGGTGACATCCTCTACCTGACCATTTTTCAGCGATTGGAACGTATAGTGAAGTTTCAGCGATGAATCGGTCGATGCTCTCAGACTAAAAGAAACAAATATGCTGGCAAGAGTCACCAAGCCAGCATATAATAAGCGTTTATTCATTAATGAATTGTTGTATTTTAATAAAATCAATTTGGCAGATACCAGTTGCTGCGAGTCATCAATTTACTCTTGATGGCCGTTGCATTTGTTTTATGTTTCGCTGCCACTTTATCAGCCAGGAACGAGTTGTCGTTTCTCCGGATAGCAATACGCATCAAATCCTGAAAACGGTTGCCTTCAAAAGCAGTTTCCAGAGCCGTCTCATTGATGATCATATCTTCGACGGCAACAATTGAATCCGGCAAATCCTTGCATTTAGGAATGATATATTTAGTGGTATCAGAACCCACATTACCGCATCCACGGGCACGAACACCAATATTCCCATCAAAACGGATATCATTGAAATTCATATAGGCCGGTAATGTGGCGCCTTTTTCAGACGCAGGTACAATCTTCGCTGACGAAAGATTAATCCTGTTCAGGCCATTTTTGATGGCAGCCATTGCTAGATTGGGCTTCCCTAACCGGTTAACCGCTTCGGCATACCTCAAATACAATAAGGCAATCCGGTAAGTCATGACTTGTCTAGTATCAACCGACGGATTGTTCATCTCTATAAACTTATACAGATAATTTCTGTCCGTCGAACTGTTGTTAGTAATATTATTGCCGTAAGTATCAGAAAAAGAATACCCTTTCTTCAGGGCAAGAACAGAACCGTCTATCCTCAGATCGCCAAGCGTATCCAGCGTTGATGAGTAATAATAGACTTGAGCATTCCAATTATCGACAGCCAGCTGCGACGCGGCAATCTTATAATCAAGGACAAGACTATCCAGCGTAAAATGTCTTTCGTATTGGTTTGAAGCAGGGATAAACGTAATACATTCGCTCGAGCCTAACGAAAAGCTGTAATTCCAGTCATGCACAAACGATTGAGTAAACGCATTGTTTAACACCTTACGATAGGAACGGTAATAACTAGAAACCGTGTATTTTTTATCATACATCAAATCATGGTATTCTGTAGCGGCCTGTTCATATTCGCCAAGCCAGAGATGCAGGTCTCCAAGCAAAAAGCGAATCGGATAAAAGCAGCCATTCATTTCTATTTCAGGGTATTCCTCATCTTTCCATGGTTCAAGATCAGCAATAAGGACAGGAGCAAGCTCTTCCATCGTATAAACCGGATATTGCTTCTGTGACTGTTTGACTGTCAAAATCGGTTCCGTAT
>JAUZOU010000079.1 GCA_030706285.1 Bacteroidota bacterium | reverse complement strand
TAACCCGTTTCCCTTACAACGATTTCTTGTTTCAAAAATACGACGAACCGGAAGAGTTCTGACAGACCGGCCGGTTTTCGAACAGCTAATATCCCTTAAATTCGCAGGCTTTTACTTATCCCTGTGCGTGCAATTTTATATCTTTGCAGACGAATTTAAATCAAGATTATCATGGCTGTACCTCCATTTCATTATCAAGATCCCCTTCCGGTTGGAAAGGATCAGACAGAATACCATCTGCTCACCAAAGAGTATGTTTCCGTTTCCAACTTCGAAGGAAAAGAATTGTTGAACGTTGATCCGAAAGGGCTGACCTTACTGGCCAATGCGGCCATGCACGATGTGTCCTTCTTTCTGCGGGCTGCTCATCAGAAACAAGTCGCTTCCATTCTGAATGATCCGGAAGCGACCGATAATGATAAATTTGTGGCCTTGACCATGCTCCGGAATGCTGAAGTTTCCGCCAAAGGTATTCTGCCTTTCTGTCAGGATACCGGTACGGCGACTGTCTTTGCCAAAAGAGGAAATCTGGTGCTGACCGACGGGACGGACGAAGAAGCCTTGTCGTTGGGCATCTACAAAACTTATACGGAAAATAATCTGCGCTATTCCCAGACCATACCCTTGGATATGTACAAGGAAAAGAATTCCGGTTGCAACCTGCCTGCCCAGATTGATATCATGGCCGGTCACGGAGCTGAATACAACTTCCTGTTTATTGCCAAAGGCGGTGGCTCTCAGAATAAGACCTATTTATATCAGGAAACCAAAGCGCTGCTGAATCCCGACACGCTCGAAAAATTCCTCATCGAGAAGATGAAGTCACTTGGAACGGCGGCTTGCCCTCCTTATCACATTGCATTTGTCATTGGGGGTACTTCTGCCGACATGACGGTGAAAACGGTCAAGCTGGCCTCCACCAAATACTACGATGAACTGCCGGCGGAAGGTAACGACTGGGGTCAGGCTTTCCGCGACAAGGCACTGGAAGAAAAAATGTTGAAGGCTGCCCACAGCATCGGTCTAGGTGCCCAGTTTGGCGGTAAGTATTTTGCACATGATGTCCGCATCATTCGCTTGCCGCGTCACGGTGCTTCCTGTCCGGTTGCCATGGCTGTTTCCTGCTCGGCCGACAGGAACATTAAGGGGAAGATCAATAAAGACGGCATTTGGCTGGAAACAATGGAATACAACCCTGGCCAGTACATTCCTGAAGCCTACCGCAAAGCCGGTGAAGGCAAAGTGATCAGCATCAATCTGGATCAGCCCATTTCTAACGTGCTGAAAGAATTGACCAAGTATCCTGTGGCAACTCGTCTTTCGTTGAACGGTACCATCATTGTGGCTCGTGATATTGCCCATGCCAAATTGAAGGAACGGTTGGATGCGGGTGAAGACCTGCCTCAATATTTCAAGGACCATCCTGTTTACTATGCCGGACCGGCTAAAACACCGGAAGGTTATCCTTGCGGATCTATGGGCCCGACGACGGCCGGCCGGATGGATCCGTACGTCGACTTGTTCCAGAGCAAAGGCGGCAGCATGATCATGCTGGCTAAAGGTAATCGTTCGCAACAGGTTACGGATGCCTGCCAGAAACATGGCGGTTTTTATCTGGGTTCCATCGGTGGCCCGGCCGCTATCCTTGCTCAGGAGAACATCAAGAGCATTGAATGCGTCGAATATCCTGAACTCGGCATGGAAGCCATCTGGAAGATCCGCGTCGAAGATTTCCCTGCTTTTATTCTCGTTGACGATAAAGGCAACGATTTCTTCAAACAACTGAAGCCGGTTTGTCCGATGTGCTAATGCAGCGTGAATGATAGTCAATGCTTTCCGTAGGTGATTCCTTGCCAGTCATCTGTCCGGAAGGGAGAAGCCGGTAAGCCTGCCTCGTTGCATAAATTACAGATGGGATTTGCCGCCCAGGCATACCGTACGGCAATAGGGAAGGGGACGTCTTTGGCATGGACAACGACTTCATCCGCTGAAACTGTTGCTTCTGCCCAATGGAACACGTGGTCTGCACCAGCTATGGCAAATCCTTTCAACGAAGCCCCATCGGATGTTTTAAGCCCACCTTCGGCGTGACTGAATTGAATGAAGGCTGAGTCTCCTTTCAGGTAATACGACCGGTACAGGGGCCCGGAAAACACTTCGTGCCCGCCATAGATGGATGATTGAGCAATAAGGGCGAGACGACGCCCCACTTCTTGTTTGTTTTTTGGATGAATATCACCGGCATCACCAATATCGATGGCTACGGCCATGCCGGTCTGGTCCAGCTTGAGCGCGTAGGTCTGGGCTTCCCGCAATTCAGCCCTATCATCGTCAGCCGGCTGGTCAAGGTGCTTCAGGTAATTAGCCACCTGCACGAAATAAAACGGGAACGTGTACCCCCACTGGTTCCGCCAGTCTCTAATCAGCAACGGGAATAGCTCCCTGTACTGGTAGGCCCGGTCATGATTGGCTTCACCCTGATACCAGATCACTCCGCGGATTTTGTACGGAATTAACGGATGGAGCATGGCGTTGAACAAAACTGACGGACGGTTGGGTTGGTGTATATCCGCTGGTTCGACCGGAAGCTCATGGAAGGCAACGCTTTGTTTATAGTGCCATTGACCGGACAACCCAATCGACTCATGGCTATTCAGAGACAACTTGATGTTTTCAGGGCTGCCGAAAATACCTCCGCCGTTTTCCTGATCTGTCACCCGGACAGCAATGGTGGCTTGGCCTTTTTCAACCAGTTTTGCCGGGATGGTGTACATCCGCGCAACGTTCCATCCTTTTGTTTCTCCGATTTGCACGCCGTTAAAGAATGTCACGTCATTGTCATCGATCATGTCAAGCGACAGCACCAGGGCTTTATGTTGCCAGCTTTCCGGAATGGTCACCGTTTTCCTGAACCAGACAATACCGTCAAATCCGGCAAGTCCCTGGTTTTCCCATAAATCGGGTATCTTCATTGTGCCCCAGCCAGTATCCTGCAATGTCGGATCAGCCCAGTGAAACAGGGCATCCCTGCATCCGAAGTCGGCTTTGTTGACCTCTCTTTTCCAATTTTCCAGGTCTGTCCGGTACGTTTTCTCGATGGAAGCTTCCTTATCAGCCTGTTCTGTCTGGTGCTTCAGCTGGTCTGTAAAATAGGGTGTGGTCATGAGCGCGTGCTCGCTTGTCCAGGCTTCGATGACAGTGCCCCCCCAGGCAGTATTGATCAGCCCGATCGGGATGCCGGTCTTTTCCGCCAAGTCCCTTCCGAAAAAATAGGAAACGGAAGAAAAACCGGCTATTGTTTTCGGGGAACAAAGTTGCCAGCCTCCTCCTGTTGCCTGGAATGCATTCAACGGTGAAACACTTGTATTCCGGTTGACCTGAAGTAACCGGATCTGCGGGTAATCAGCGTTGGTAATTTCCTGTTGGTAATTGGCTACCTTGCCCCATCCGGCCAGAGGCATTTCCATATTGGATTGTCCGGCGCAGATCCACACTTCACCGATCAGTACATTTTTCAGGTTGAGTTGGTTACCGCAACGAATCCGGATGGTATAGGGGCCGCCCCAGGAAGGTGTCTTGAGCAGGGTTTTCCAATGTCCTTTTTCATCCGAACGGATTTGACAAATGCTTTTGTCCCAGGAGGTGGTCAGCTGGACAAGTGAATTTGGTGTCGCCTCTCCCCAAATCGGCGCATCGCTTTGTTGCTGCAACACCATATTGTCACTGAATAAAGGTGAGACACTGACTTCTGCATCAACAGTCAGGCCTATAAACAAAAGAAAAGGCCAAAAAAGATGCTTTTTGCAAATGAATTTCATAACAAAACGGTTTAATAGTCCAAGGTTAACGTTCAATTCAGATCGTACTTGCCTGTTGGATACAAATGTCATTATTTCATGGGGAGAGGCCTTATGTTAAATCCGTTTATCCTTTCGATATTGTAACAAGCTATTATCGTTTCATCAAAATTAACCGGACACTGGTACACAATTTCCTCTAAATATGTTACTTTGTATCCGAACTTACAGCCTTTATCCATGAAACGTTTTATCCTTGGAGCATTGATTCTCCTGAATTTTTATCCATTGCTGGATGCCCAGACAAACCAGCCTAACCCCATTAAAAAAATCACGACGGCCGACGGACTATCCTGTAACTTTATCTACAGCATTATTCAGGATAGAAAAGGGTTGATTTGGATTTCAACAGAAGAAGGGCTTAATGTCTATAATGGTAAATATTTTACCCAGTATTCAGTTAACAGAGGCCGGCGATCGTTGTCGCACAACAGGGCCCAAACATTGTTGCTGGCACCGGATGGCAATATCTGGACCGGTACGTCGGACGGGTTGAACATATACGATTACAGGACCGACAGCATCATTCAGGTCAAAACGACCACGGCCCCTCTGAGACTAGTCTACAACGATATTACGTATTTGGCTCCTAGCCAGACAAAACGAATAACGTGGATAGGTACCTATGGTAATGGGATCAATTATTTTGACTGGAAGTCACAAACGTTCCATGTGTTTCATTTGCCGGCCTTACCGGGTATACCTCAGCCTCTGTATGTTATGAGCCTTCTGGAGGATGATACGAGGCGGCTCTGGATAGGCACCAACCATACCGGTCTGTACCGGTACGATCTGGACAGCAAAGAGCTTGTCTATTTCCGTCTGCCTGAGAACAGCCAGTTTATCAGAAGCCTGTATCAGGATAGCTTTCGTAGAATCTGGATCGGTACCTCCAAAGGCCTTTACCTGTACAATGAAACCACCGGTAAACTCGAACTGGTGACTAATCCTAACGGATTGGGCAACACCTCCATTGGCGTAATCAAAGAAGATAGCAACGGGAAAATATGGATTGGTACCGAGCTGTTTCTGATGAATTTTTCTGTCCGTTCCTTTTCAATGAAAGAACCATTTCCCTATCAGATGATCAAACAGGGAGACATGGATTCGAAACTGAATTGTCCGTCGATCAATGCCCTTTATGCCGATAAGGACAACAACATCTGGGTCGGTACGGCCTGGGGTGGCGTCAATATGCTGAAAGGGGCTCCACAGAAATTCCGTTTGTTCAAGCACGAACAGGAACTGAAAAGCTCATTACCCAGTTCTTCGATTATGGCGCTCTGTCCCGATAGAGAGAAATTCCTTTATGTCAGCACAATGGGGAGCAGCGATAACAGACTGTGCAAAATTGATATCAATGACGGCCGCTGTTACCCGGTGTTTGCCTCACATCCTTTTTCAACCTACATTTGTCAGACGTTGCTGCTTGATTCTAAAAAGAACTTATGGGCAGGAACGTACAACAAAGGCTTATACAAGATCAACCTGAATGGCTCCGGTTATAAGCAGTTTCAGTGTCGTGAGAACGACCCCAATAGCATATTAAGCGATGATATCCGCTGCCTGTATGAAGGGAAAGATCATCAAATCTGGGTAGGGACCAGCAATGGTCTGGTTCGGATTGACCCGGTTTCCAGTGCGGTTACCCGTGTTGACCTGAACAAAACGAAAAACAACATCAGGTGCATCAAGGAAGGCCCAGGTGCTGTTTTGTGGATAGGAACATATGGCTACGGGCTAATCACCTATCATATGAAAACTCATATTTGCAACAGCCATCCGCTGAATTTGTCGAGTCGTGTGATCTGCGACTTAATGTTTCATCAACAGACACTTTGGATTGCAACACAAGGTGATGGGTTGTTTTCATACAATCTGACCGACAGACACCTGCAACACTACACCGAGTCCAACGGTCTGTCATGCAATTACGTCAAATCATTGGCCATTGACAAGACCGGTAAAATCTGGATGGGGACCAGCAAAGGTATTTCAAGCCTGATTCCGGCATCCGGTGAAATTGAAAACTACAATGCGGAAGATGGGGTCCAAGGCCGTGAATTTTATGAAAAAGCAGTGTCTGTGTTGCCTAACGGCTTGTTCGCTTTTGGCGGTTTCGGTGGATTGAATGTTTTTAATCCATTGCATGTTAAAAAAATCAGCCAATGTCCTCGGGTCCTATTTACCAAGTTGATGGTCTTCAATGAAGAGATTGCTCCCGACGGAAATGAACGCAAATCTCCGCTGGGAGAAAACATCCTGCTTGCCGATCACCTCGTACTCAGGCACAATCAGTCGGTTTTCACGATTGAGTTCATCGGAATCAATTACAATACTCCACAAAAGATTCAATATGCCTATACGCTGGAAGGCGTTGACCATCGATGGTATCAGTTAGGCAACCAAAATAATATTACATTCAGAAACCTGCAGCCAGGGAAATACCTGCTGAAGGTCAAAGCGTCCAGTCCTGACGGGGTATGGAGCAATCAGAACATTGCCTCCATTCAAATCACTATAAAACCACCTTTCTGGAGAACCATTTGGGCCTATCTGATTTACCTGATCTTGGGCGGTTCGTTGCTTTATTTCATCTGGTCGTTCCTGACGATTCGGGTGCATACGGCCAATTGCCTGAAGATCGAACGGGCCAGGCGGGAAAAGGAGGAAGAGCTCCATCAGGAAAAGATTCAGTTTTTTACCAATGTCTCTCATGAATTCAGGACCCCACTGACGCTCATACTAACTCCGCTTGAACAAATGAGCGAAGAAGAAACGGATCCTGTCAAAAAGAAGCACCTGAACCTGATGTTGCGTAACGCGAGAAGGCTTTTGGGAATGGTCAACCTACTGCTGGACTTCAGGAAAACAGAAAGGGGGCTTATGAGAATTGAGGTCAAACAACACGACCTGATCCTGCTTTTGAAAGAGATACTGTTGACTTTTGACGAATTACGTAACCGGAAACACATTGAACTGGCGTTTCAGCACCAAGCTGAGGTCATCACAGGTTGGGTAGATGCGGAATTTATCAACAAAATTCTGTTTAACCTGCTTTCCAATTCGTTCAAATTCACTCCAGATGGCGGAAAGATTACAGTCGGGGTCACGGAAATCACACGGGCTACAGTAAAATGGGTTGAAATAACAGTAACCGACAATGGCATTGGCATTTTACCCAAAGATCTGACGTATATTTTTGATCGTTTCTACCAAGGGAAAAACTATTCACATGAGAAAATGCTGCAAGGTTCCGGCATCGGCCTTCATTTGACGAAAAGTCTGGTGGATTTGCATCATGGTTCCATCGAGGTTGAAAGCATTCCTGCCAAACGGACCTGTTTCCATGTGGCGATTCCTATTGAAAAAGCGGCCTATCAATCGTGGGAAATTAACGGCGATATGGAAGATGGTCTTGTTTATGATGATTATAACATACCCGATCCCTACAAATTCCAGCAAAATGTGATCGTAGCCTCAGAAGAGCGGACGAATGCCAAGAAACGCATCTTGGTCGTTGAAGACAATTCTGATATACGAGCCTATCTTCACAGTATTCTGGATATGGATTACATCATGGATGAAGCTGTTAATGGACTTGACGGACTTGATAAAGTCTCCAAAAATGACTATGACCTGGTGATCAGTGACATCATGATGCCTGAAATGAATGGCATTGAAATGTGCAAACGGTTGAAAAATTCCATTGAAACCGATTATATTCCCATCATTTTGCTCACCGCCCGGACGACCATCGAAAACCGCATCGAAGGGCTGAGTATCGGGGCTGATTCCTACATACCCAAGCCGTTCCATCCACAACATCTCATTATCCGGGTTGCCAAGCTTATTGAACTAAGGGAACGGTTAAAAGAACGATACAGCCGCAAGATTGTTCTGGGTGAACAAGAGCAGGTGCCTGGTCATGAGTTATCCATCGAAGAACGTTTCCTGCATAAAACCATTGACATTATTTTGACGAAAATGATCGAATCGACTTTCAATGGTGATGTGCTGGCATCAGAACTAAACATCAGCCGTATGGGATTGCACCGGAAAATAAAGGCATTGACAGGTCAGAGTACAGGTGAGTTTATCCGGACTGTCCGTTTGAAAAGGGCTTGTGAATTACTTCAGAACCCCGAAAAGAATATTTCTGAGGTTTGTTATGAAGTTGGGTTCAATTCGCCGTCGTATTTCTCAACGTGTTTTACGGAGATGTACAAAATGACACCCAGTGAATACAAAACGGCTAAAACAAAATAAAACCTGATAACGGTGTCAACCATTTGAATTAATCCAGGTTGACACCGTTCATCTGTTATTCAACAAGAGGTGCCCAGTTTGATTGAGCCGTTTGAACCGGAAGATTCCAATTAAACAAACGGCAACTGGTCAGTTGATGTCCAATTCGATACTGGTACTTTTCAGGGAAGGCGAGGAGAAGGTGATGGTTGCTTTCCCTTTTTGCCCGGTAGCCTGTATATAGGCAATTAAACGACCGTGATAAACGCATTGGCGGTTGTCCCGGTAATCGCTCATATCGGCGTTGTTGCTGTTCTCAAGGCCTAATAAACGAACCGGTCCTGCTATTCTGCAAGTAATCTCATTTTTCGCAGATGGAACAAGCACACCCTGGCTGTCGGTTACATCCAACTCGATTTGTGAGACGCCCCGTTCTTTTTCAATCACGCGTACATCCGGGAGAGCAGTCAGACGGACAGGTACACCGGCGGTAGTGACAGCGCTGGAACAACAGACCTCTTTAGCTTCATTCAGGCCTTCGACGGTCAGTGTTCCTTTTTGATAAGGGATAGACCAGGAGGTACTGTACCTGTCTTTGTCTATCGCTTTCGGTTGTCCGACTTCCACCCCGTTCAGCGTCAGGCGGGCATAGGGCGTATTACCCATGCAGGTGACAACAATCCTGGCCCCTTCTTTGTAATTCCATCCGGGTAAGGGCGCTCCACGACGATGGGCGCCGGTCAGTGGAGCTGTGGTCAGGTTAACTACAGGTTTTTCACTCCACATGGCCTGCCTGTATAACCCGTTTGTTTTCAGGAAACCGCCAAAATCAAGCATGCCGGTATAGAATCCCCGTGAAGGCCACTGGCCGGATTCCCCCAGGTAATCGATACCAGTCCAGATGAATTGTCCAAAGACATATTTGCTGTCTCTCACGACATTCCAGGCTTGAGGATCCTGACTGTTTTCACTTCCGTAAAGGATACGTTCCGGATAGGTTGCATGGTCTTTTTCATAAAGCGACTCCGTATAATTGTAACCGCAAACATCGAGATTGAACGGATAATCCGTATGGTTGGACATGGCAACACCTGCCAGACCTGCCGTAGCCGGACGGGTAGGATCGTACCGGTGGACAACGTCAACCAGTTTTCGTGATAGACTGCTCAATTGTTCCGCCTGAGGATTGCCGGGTAGCCAACCACCGTAGACAGGCTGACTGATACGGATGGAATCCAGAATCGGGTGGGAATATGGATCGTTGGGATAATCCACTTCATTTCCGATACTCCACATGATCACGGACGGGTGATTCCGGTCACGCAGAATCATATCTTTCAAATCAGTCTCTCCCCATTCCTTAAAATAATCGTAATTACCATCGTAGGTAGGGGTGCCGACATTCCAGCCTTTCACCCATTTCTTCTTCGGATATTCCCATTCGTCAAACGCTTCATCGATCACGACCAGTCCCAATTCATCACAGATGTCATATAAGTCGGATGCTTGCGGGTTATGGCTCGTTCTGATGGCATTACAGCCCATTTCTTTCAGGTGTTTGATCCGTCTGTACCAGACTTGCCGTGGAACGGCCGATCCCAGACAGCCTGCATCGTGATGGATGCAGACGCCTTTCAGTTTGACCGGGTGTCCATTGATGGCCAGCCCTTCATCGTGACTGAAGGTCAGTTCTCTTGCCCCTACAAACTGTTCATCTGTTTCAGTCAGTTCGCCGTTAACATAGACAGTGGTTTTCAGACGGTAAAGATTGGGCGTTCC
>JAUZOU010000078.1 GCA_030706285.1 Bacteroidota bacterium | reverse complement strand
CAAGAGCAACAACATAAACAACAACAGCAGCAACAACAAGAACAGGTATCGAAGGAAAAGGCACAACAGCTGTTGGATGCGTTGATGCAAGACGAAAAGGATACTCAGAATAAAGTCAAAAAGTTGCAAATGCAACAAAGCCGGTCAAAAAATCCTGAAAAAGATTGGTAAAACAATTAACTTTGCAGCATCATATAACAATTTGGCTATTTTATAGCCACCGATACAATTAGGTTGATATGTATTTGAATAGAAAATTGGCATTCCTTTTTTGTTGGATGATAGCGGCACCCATTCAGCTTGCCTTAGCTGACGATGGCGTCACCTTCTCTGCAGAAGCTCCAAGATCCGTCGTAATGGGTCAGCAATTCAACTTGGTCTATACGTCCAATAATGAAACAAGAGACCTGAGAATCCCGGAAATTAACAATTTTGAGATTCTAATGGGACCGTCGACGTCTACCATGAGCTCTACCACCATAATCAACGGGAAATACTCAAGCTCGGTCACCTATCGTTTTACATACGTGTTGTACCCTAAAAAAACCGGAACCTTTACTATTTCACCGGCAACAGCCTCCATCAGAGGGAAAGTATACAGATCTAACGGTCTTACCATTAAAGTGCTTCCACCTGATAAAGGCAGCAGCAGTAGCTCTTCCGGCTATCAGAGCAGTTCACGTACTCAACAAAGCAGTGCTGCAAGCCAGCATATTTCATCAGACCAGATTTTCATACGGGCAATCCCTTCCAAGACGAGTTTATATGAGCAGGAAGGAATGACTGTTACCTACAAACTGTATACAAGAGTGGACATCACCGGGTTTGAAAATCCAAAATTCCCAGAATTCAAAGGCTTTATGGCACAGGAAGTCCAACTTCCTCAAAATCAGCAGTGGAACCTGGAAAATTATAATGGGGCCAACTACCGTACGGCCGTTTTAAAACAGACCGTGCTGTTTCCTCGTGAAACTGGTACACTGGCCATTAATAAAGGAAGTTTCGACGTACTGCTGCGTATAAAGGTAAATAATGGCTCTCGCAGGGGCAGCATTTTCGATGATTTCTTCGATGAGTACGCAGACGTCAAGAAAACCATTTTTTCCAATCCTGTCAAGATCAATGTCAGACCACTGCCATTTGGAAAACCCAAAGACTTTTCCGGTGTAGCAGGAATTCTCAAAATGAGTTCCTCCATTACGTCTACACAGGTCAAAGCCAACGATGCGGTAACCATCAAGTTAACCATATCCGGTTCCGGAAACCTGAAGATGGTCCCGACGCCTGAATTAACATTTCCACAAGATTTTGAAGTATACGATCCTAAAGTGACCAATTCGTTTCACAATATGGCCAAAGGGGTGAGTGGTACAAAAACCATCGATTATCTGTTCATACCACGTTATGCAGGTACTTTCCAAATTCCATCTACATCTCTAAGCTATTTTGACCTGTCATCAGGGACTTATAAGACAATCAAAACACCAGCCTATACACTGAAAGTTGCCAAAGGAAGCGGCAACAATCAGGTGGTCAGCGGCAATTTCAGTGACAAAGAACAGTTACAGCTATTGGGATCTGACGTACGCTACCTCAAAACAGGCTTTAAAGTATCCAAACAGGCACCATTGATCTATGGTCAACCCTGGTTCTGGTTACTGTATGTTTTGCTCATCATTGGTTCGGCCGCCTTTATTTTCATCAACAGGAAAAAAGCCAAGGCTAATGCGGACGTAAGCCGTGTCAGAAACCGCAAGGCAAACAAAGTCGCCGTCAAACGTCTGAAAAAAGCGTCAGCCTACCTGAAGGAAAACAACAAGGAATCCTTCTATGATGAATTGCTGAAAGCCCTGTGGGGTTATACAAGTGACAAACTGAACATCCCGTTGTCCAGACTGACCAAAGAAACAGTCGACAGTGAACTGACAACCTTCAATGTCAGCGAAGACATCAGAAACGAATATGCAGAGATCGTACAGACCTGCGAATTCGCGCGCTATGCACCGGTTTCAAGCGATCATGCCATGGATGACCTGTATCAAAAAACCATCGCGGTAATCAACAAAATGGAAAATACCATTAAAAAGTAACATCATCATGTATCGGTATCTGACTATCATATCTTTGTTTTTAGTAAGCCTGACTGTTTCATCGCAAACTGCATCGGGCAATGATGCAGCAGCTACAAAGACAGTCAATGTTCAAAAAGGACAAGAGAACGCTTTCAAAAACAAATCAGCTGATTTTTTGGTTAAAATGGCTGAAAATCAATATAAAAAAGCCAATTATGCCGGAGCAGCCACCACCTATGAGGCCGTCCTTAAACTCAATGGTCCATCCTTTGGCGTCTATTACAATCTTGGTAATGCTTATTTTAAAAAAAATGAACTAGGCAAAGCCATTCTGAACTATGAACGGGCTTTGCGGTTGAATCCAGGCGATCAGGATGCCCGTTTCAATCTTGAAATCTGCCAGGCCAGAACGGTGGATAAAATTGATGCTGTGGGCGTTTTCCTGATCACACGTTGGTTCAAGTCACTAGGCAATAACTATAATTCAAATGCATGGTCCGTCATTAGCCTATTATTCTTCATTCTATTCTTAACATGTTTATTCGTTTATATTTTTACGCGTTTACGACGGATGAAAAAAATAGGTTTCTATGTAGGAATCCTTTCTCTAATTATCAGTATATTAGCACTGTTTTACGCTTCTGAGAAATATAAAGCTGCTGTCACTCCTGATCAGGCGATCATCATGTCTCCGACAATCACAGCAAAAAGGTCTCCTGATGAAAGCGGGACAGATCTGTTCCCATTGCACGAAGGCACAAAAGTGACCCTCACCAATGAAATCGGAAGCTGGAACGAAATTGAACTTCAGGATGGTAATGTTGGATGGGTTCCGTCATACAGCCTGGAAGTTATTTAAACAAGCTTGATATGAACCTGTTAGAACAACTCATAAACTGGGACAAGCAATGGTTGCTAGTCATCAACAGTTATCATTTACCCTGGCTTGACCGATTTATGTGGCTTGTTTCTGATACACTCGTTTGGGTTCCTGTTTTGCTTGTTTTTCTGGTCATCTTGTTCCGCAATAAAGGCTCAAAAACATTTTTAATATTGCTGGCCTTTGCGTTGCTTATCCTGTTCACCGACCAGATCTCTTCCAGCGTAATAAAACCATTGGTAGCACGGTTCAGGCCAACACATGATCCGGAAATAGGAGACTGGGTAAACGTTGTCAACAACTATCAGGGAGGCAAGTATGGCTTTCTCTCCAGCCATGCGGCCAATGTGTTTGCTTTTGCCGGATTCAGCTTACTCTTACTGAAAAGCACCCCTTATTCCATTCTAATTCTTCTCTGGGCCAGCTTGGTCTCTTTTTCCAGAATCTATCTTGGCGTTCATTTTCCTTTGGATGTCATTTGCGGTGCAATCTTCGGTTTATTATCCGCCGTTGGAATGAACGCACTGTACAACAATTTGTTTGAACAAAACTCCTGGAGTTCACGAAATCACAACGCTCGTTCAGGCAGAAGAACGACAAGCTCCAATTTTCAAAAAGCTGATATTAGTTTATTGATTTTCAGCTTCTTATTGTTATTGGTCACATTGATTATAGCTTCAGTGAAACTGGCGTGGTAAAATTGGTTAATTTTTAATCGTTTCTGGCTCAAAAAGAGGATACTAATTTTTTAAATCTCTTTTTAAATCTATATATTTAGAGCAGTTTTAGCCAACAAATGTATTAACCTAAAATTTTATACGGCCATGATCAAGACAATCACTTTCAATGAACTCCGTAAGATCAAAGACAGTTTGCCATCCGGCAGCTCACAACGGATTGCTGATAAATTGGGTGTTACCGTTGAAACTGTTCGGAATTATTTTGGCGGTTACAATTACAAAGACGGTAAAAGTGTCGGCGTACACATCGAACCAGGGCCTGATGGTGGTTTGGTGATGTTGGACGACACAATCATCCTGGATTTAGCACTTGAAATCCTGGATGAAAAAAAATCTTGAAGCCATACGCATTTACTTAACTAACATGAACAACAAGGCCATTCTCAAAAGAATGGCCTTATCGTTTTAATACGTCCGCGCAGGTTTATTTGGCTGATAATTTTCTGATAACCTCTTATGATTAACTGCAACAACGCAAATGCCATGAACGTTCATACATAAACGGATAATACTCTTGCTTTGATGGTTTGATACGATAGAACACTTCGTCATAATTTCTTTTGGAGAATCTTATAGCACGCATAAACAAGTGATTTTTTCCTAAAAAGAATTATTTGTGCGTTTAAGTAATAATATTCCATTTAAGGTTCTTTTACAATTTGAGATTCAACTTGTACATTTAACCAAAGTTTAACCTTAAATAAAAGGACTATGAAAGAGACAAATGCACTATTCCTGATTTATCCACTTAATGTCACTTCTGAAACCCAAGCAAATGTAAGACCTGGAAAACCTCTTTTCTTTTCAAACAAAGAAAAGGCTGAAGAAATGATTGTCCGCTTTAAGGAACACTATGCCTTTTTGTATAATGAAGAAACACAAGGAGAACATGTCTATTGCCTGATTATGGAAGAATACGAAATGGATTCTCCATTCAGATATCAACTCTCAACAAGGGTTTATACCTCAGACGGAAAACTGATCAATGATTGCATCATTCCTGATGACGGCCCATTCCTTGGCAGACCCCAATCGAAAATTCAGCACCAAATCGGAGATGTCGTCGAGTTACCCTGCGGTGAACAACTATTGTTTGGCATAGTTGTCAGACAACCAGTCTGTATGTGTGAGGATAACATTCCATTTGGTCTTAGTGCATCAGATGATTGTTATACCATCATACAGCACCCTGATCTTGAAATTAATTACGCCCATTCACCGATGGTATTCAAACCGACCAGAGAAATTTCAGAAGAAGTGAGGAGTACACTTTCTGAGGCATTGAACGCCTATCAAATAAGGATCAATGCAGAACCTTAACGATTTGAACGCCGGTTTTTGTTTCGACCTTGACTAAACGGATGGCATGTTCAGGTTGAATTGACAGGCTTTTATCGATACTTTGAACATTTTTCTCATGATACAACGTCATACCATCCATAGATATGACCGTGAGGTTGAGTATCTGCTCTTTGGATTTGATCCGGATCGTTCCGTCCGCTGCACTGTAAGCCAATATGGAGGGCTGAACAGAAGGCTGAACAGAAGAAGTAACGAATGATTTGCCAGCCAAATAAATATCCGGCCATGGCATATTGCTTAATCCATCGCCAATATAGAAGCCAAGATGAGGGGGTTGATTGTACACAACATTCTGCCAGGCAACAGATAACCGGTAAACCGGATCATGCATCAGCGTATAGATCCGGTTCGTCGTATAGGTGGTCGTTGTAAACAACACCAGCTTGCTTGAATCCGAACTATCGTAGTACAAAATTTCTTCCCTCCAGTCACCCAATATGTCTGCGCTCAGGCAGGGATTGGCTTTTGTTCCGTTTATTTCGTGGGCATTGCTGTAATTATAAAAAGAAATCAATCTGTCAGTGCCATTTCCAGTCCATTTATCCAGCTTTGTACCGTCCAGTAATTCATCCTGAAGGTCAGCATCCCAGTAAACACGGAAATTAACGCTCGGCTTTTTGGTAGACAGCTGAACGCCTTTGCAGGAATAGACGCCGGTTCCAGCAGCACTCCACATTTCAAAGCCACGACTGGCAGAACTGATGTCCGCCGCCAATCCTCTGCCATTGTCCGTATTCGCATTGGCCCCCCATATAATCTTGCCTGTTGCAGCATTATGCAATTCATAACCATAAGCCACAGCAGTGTCTTCATGAACTTCCCAGACTTCCAATCCAGCCAAGTCAGGATCCAGGTCCGACAGATGCATGGCATCTCCATGTCCAAGGCCGGTACGATACAACAACGAGCCATCATCATCGAATGCGCAGGAACCATAAATAATTTCATCCTTGCCATCATTGTCAACATCACCAACAGCAAGGTTGTGGTTGCCCTGACCATAGGCTCCGGAACCTTTTATGTCCGAATTATGATACCAGCGTTGTACCAGTTTGCCATCCAGAAAATCGTAAGCCGTCAACGTTGTTCGAGTATAATAACCTCTGCCCATAACCAAACTCGGATGAATACCATCCAAATAGGCGATGCATGCCAAAAAGCGATCCACCCTGTTTCCATAACTATCCCCCCAAGCGGACACTGTTCCGCGAGGCGGGTTATAAGCTATCGTGTTAAGCTGAGCTCCGGTTCGTCCATCAAAAACCGTCAAGTATTCCGGACCGGATAGAACATACCCACTTGAATTTCGATAATCGGCATTCGGGCTATCATTTTTCATCAGCACATAAGCACCGGTGCCATCTTTTGTGCCAGGAGCCGTTTTACAGGCTACTTCTGCATAACCATCGCCATCCAAGTCGTATACCATAAATTGAGTATAATGGGCACCGGCTCTGATATTGATTCCTAAATCAATTCGCCATAACTGTGTGCCATCCAACTTGTAAGCATCCAGATACACATTTCCTGTATAGCCACTGTTCGAATTATCCTGAGAATCCGTAGGATCCCATTTGAGGACAATTTCATATTGTCCGTCTCCGTCCAAATCACCAACACTGCAATCATTGGGCGTATACATATAGCTTCCGGAAGCATTTTTCCCCCCAGCCGGTCTGTTCAACTGAATGGTCTTATAAAAATCCGCCCATGGTGTGACCGCTTTTGTCGTGTCTATCTCGACTCCGTTCAATATAGTCCGGACGGTATATAAACTTGACGTCTGTCCATAAAGATCAGTCGTATTGGTCGAATTGGAGATAGGTATCAAGTTGACTTTCCGCGTGCCGCAATAGACATTGAATTTGACAGCCGGATTGTCAGTTGCTAGCATACGCCAGCTGATATATACGCCATTGTTCGTTTTTACTGCCACAACGCCTCTGTCAAGAGACTCCATTTGGCGTTTTGAAGCCTGAGTAGGCATCCATGAAATAACAGTCAACAATAAACAAGCAAAGCAAGCAATATACGTTTTCACAAGCTATCAAATAAAGGTTATTTTTCAGGTAAAAAAACAACAATCATCACTTATTCACAAACATATGATTGTTAAAAAAATCCGAATAGCCATGAAATCCTCCATTTTTGGCATTTTGTCGCACCTTCCGCTTTCGGCAGGGCCGCACATATGAAAAAAGCACCTACATTTCTGTAAGTGCTTTTTCATTCAAACGTCGGGGTAGCGGGATTCGAACCCACGACCCCCTGCTCCCAAAGCAGGTGCGCTAACCGGACTGCGCTACACCCCGTTCCTAAGACGGGTGCAAATGTAGTTCTTTTTTTGGATTCACCAAAACTGTATCTTGTCATTTGAAAAAAAAATAGTGATATTTGCACATCAAAAATTTAAGAACCTATGTACAGAACCCATACTTGCGGAGAGCTCCGCATAAGTGATGTAAATAAGTCGGTAACCCTGTGCGGTTGGGTACAACGAATTCGTAAGATGGGAGGGATGACATTCGTCGATCTCAGAGACCGATATGGCATTACTCAACTTGTGTTTAATCAATCTGCCGATGCCGGATTATTCGAAACAGCCAACAAGATTGGCCGTGAATGGGTACTTCAGGCCGCTGGTACGGTTATGGCACGTTCTAATGCGAACAACAACATTCAGACTGGTAACATCGAATTGATTGTTGACAAACTGACCATTCTCAACAATTCCGAAGTTCCACCGTTCACCATAGAAGATGAAACCGATGGCGGAGACGATATTCGCATGAAATATCGCTACCTCGATTTGCGCAGACCCATTGTAAGACGTAATCTTGAATTACGCCACCGTATCGTCATGCTTTGCCGTCAATATCTTGACAAACAGAATTTTATTGAAGTTGAGACACCTATATTGATCGGATCGACCCCTGAAGGAGCACGTGACTTCGTGGTTCCGTCCCGCATGAATCCAAACGAATTTTATGCCTTGCCACAATCACCTCAATTATTCAAGCAATTATTGATGGTAGCTGGTTTTGACCGTTACTTCCAGATAGCCAAATGCTTTAGAGATGAAGACCTTAGAGCCGACCGTCAGCCTGAGTTTACTCAAATTGACTGCGAAATGTCCTTTATCGAACAAGAAGATATTCTGGAACTGTTCGAAGGATTGATCAAATACCTGTTTAAAGAAATCAAAGGAATTGATTTCAACGATCAACTCATCCGGATGCCATGGTCTGAAGCCATGAAGTATTATGGCAGTGACAAACCGGATATTCGTTTCGACATGAAATTTTCTGAGTTGAAAGACATAACTGAAACGGGCAAATTCACGGTATTCGATTCTGCCAGCTATATCGGAGGCATCTGCGCTACCGGTTGTGCGACCTATACCCGCAAGCAACTGGATGAACTGACAGATTATGTTAAACGTCCGCAAATAGGAGCAAAGGGCATGGTATATGTCCGTTACGAAGCAGACGGAACATTTAAATCTTCAGTCGATAAGTTCTATGGACAGGATCAACTGAAGACCTGGGCTATTGCCTTAAATGCCAAACCTGGCGACCTGATACTCATCCTCAGCGGAGAAAAGCTGAAAACCCAAAAGGCACTCGGTGAATTGCGTCTGGAAATGGGCAACAGATTGGGACTTCGAAAGAAAGAGGTGTTCGCCCCATTGTGGGTCATTGATTTTCCGATGTTCGAATGGGACGAAGAGTTAGAGCGTTTCTTTGCCATGCACCATCCGTTTACGTCTCCAAAACCTGAAGATATTCCTTTGTTGGAGACAGATCCTGGTTTGGTACGTGCCAATGCCTATGACATGGTTGTCAATGGTGTGGAACTTGGTGGAGGATCCATCCGTATCCATGACAAGCAATTGCAAGCCAAAGCCTTCGATGTCATGGGCTTTACGCCTGAACGAGCTGAAAGCCAGTTTGGTTTTCTCATGAACGCCTTCAAATTCGGGGCTCCGCCTCATGGTGGCTTGGCTTTCGGTCTGGATCGTGTTGTGTCCATGTTTGCCGGCCTGGACTCCATCCGCGATTGCATCGCTTTCCCGAAAAACAACTCCGGACGTGATGTCATGTGTGATGCACCAGCAGCTCTTGAACCTGCTCAATTGGAAGAACTCTTCATCGAATTGAAAAAACCCGGAAAGTGAAGACCTTACAAGACATCTGCACCTTATTGGAAAGTGTCGCCCCACTGGCCTATCAGGAATCATACGACAATGCCGGATTGATTCTAGGCAATGGTTATACAGTTATAACAGGTGTCATGATCTGTCTGGATGTGTCCGAACCAGTCATTGACGAAGCCATTCGTAATGGATGCAACCTGATTGTTTCTCATCATCCGTTGATTTTCAAAGGATTAAAGAATATCACAGGCAACGGAAGGGTAGAGGCTTGTCTAGTCAAAGCCATCAAACATAATCTGGCTATTTATGCCAGCCATACCAATCTCGATTCAGTTCTGAGCGGAGTCAATGGCATGATTGCCAGAAAAATCGGATTGAAAGACACAGAGGTGCTGGTTCCCAATCAACCTGTCAATGCATCCGAACCCTATGGACTAGGTGTTGTCGGAAATATGGAAACGGCCGTAGATGAAGGCGAATTTCTGCATCTGGTAAAACAAACGTTCAATTGCCAGTGCCTCAGATATTCAGCCTTGACCGGAAAGAAAGTACAACGGGTCGCCGTTTGCGGAGGTTCTGGCAGTGAATTTCTAAACCAGGCAAAATTAGCTGGTGCCACGGTATTTCTAACAGGCGAAGCCCACTACCATGAATTTTTTACGGAAGGCCAGGATATCCTGTTGATTGATGCCGGACATTTTGAAACCGAACAATTTACAAAAGAGCTTTTTTTCGAAATTATATCAAAAAAAAGCCCTACATTTGCAATCCATATTTCGGCCGCAGAGAAAAATCCGGT
>JAUZOU010000077.1 GCA_030706285.1 Bacteroidota bacterium | reverse complement strand
CTTTTCCGGATGAGCAACAAACCCAACTATCAACGTGGATCAGCAAAAGAATGCTTCCCTTATTCTTTCTCAAATGAAAAGAGACAATCTGACAACTAACATGCTTTTAACGGAAGAGATGGACACCGATTCAAAAGGGGGCTAAGCTATAGTACAAGGCAATACTACTCGATGGCTGTAGTTGTTCTATTTTAAAATAAATACATAATTTTTTAATAATTTTGAATAGATGAGAGTTGTTTCATTTTTAGTCGTATCTCTTTTTCTCTCTGCCTTTAGTGTCTTTCAGTCAAAAGCGGATAGTCGCATAAACTATGCTCAGCTTGTTGATACCCGTATTGGAACAGAAGGAAACGGTTTGGCTTGTGGGTTCACGTTTCTCGGAGCGGCCTATCCGTTTGGTATGATGCAATTGACCCCTTCTTTTTTTTCGCCCCAAAAGGGGATCGTTGTCAATCAGATATCAGGGGCCGGATGTCCCAATATGGGCAATTTCCCTGTTTTGCCACTTGCTGGTGACTTAAAATCCTCACCTCAAAAAATGGAAACATATCCGCTGTATGAAACAGTGAATAACTCGAGCGCAGGTTATTGTTCAATAACGATGAAAGATGGCGTGACGTGCCGGATGACTGTTTCAAAGCGCAGCGGTATTATCCGGTTTTTGTTTCCGGATAAGGAGGCCAATGGAACAATTTTGATCGGATCTGGTGTCAGTTCAACCTTTGTATCCAATGCACAGGTAAAAATTACCTCTCCCAATACCTGCGAAGGCTATGCAAAGGGCGGTGAATTTTGTGGCTACCAAACCGATTATAAAATTTATTTTGCGGCATCGTTCAATCGTAATGCCAATGTCTGTGGTACTTGGATCAATTCGGACATGAAAAACGGGCGCCTGAAAATAAGCGGTAAAAACTCCGGTGCCTATTTTACTTTTGATACTCAAAGTAATCAAGCTGTTGAGTATAAAGTAGCCATATCGTATGTCTCAGTAGAGAATGCGCGGGAGAACCTCCGTTTAGACAACAAAGGACGCGATTTTGAGACCGTAAGGAACAATACGGAAAACGAGTGGAACCGGTGCCTGAGTAAAATTGACGTTCAATCATCAAACAAGGATCGTCTCGTTCAATTTTATACGAATTTTTATCATTCAATGATTCACCCCAATCTTTTTAGCGACATAAACGGAGAATATATCGGTTCTGATCAGAATGTGCACAAAACCAAAGATGGACATGATGATTATACGACATATAGTGGCTGGGATACCTATCGTACACAGTCCCAATTGATAGCGATGCTTTTTCCTAAAGAAAGTTCGGATATGATGCAATCTGTTGTCGATTTTGCAGAGCAGAGCGGCGGTTATGGACGTTGGGTGTTGGCCAATATTGAGGCTGGTGTGATGCAAGGCGATCCCATTCCGATCATCATTTCCAATACGTATGCTTTTGGCGGCCGGGACTTTGATGTTCAGTCAGCTTATAAGTACATGAAGTGCGGTGCAACTGTGCTAGGCGCTCATTCTCAAGATGTTGAAGTTAGACCTGGCTTGGATAATTACATCAAAAAAGGAGTTGAGGGAGCCTCGTTGTGTTTAGAATATGCTTCTTCAGACTATGCCATTGGCCAGTTTGCGTTACAGGCGCTGAAAAATAAACAAGAGGCCAATTATTTTATAAAACGTGCCGGCAATTGGAAGAATCTGTATGATCCGTCAACAAATTGGCTTCGTTCAAGACAACCAACAAATATGAGCTGGAAAGATCCTAATAGCGATTGGCGTGAAGCAACTAAAGAAAACTATTTCTGGATGGTGCCTTTCGATTTGAAAAGTCTGATCGATACAATGGGCGGTAAAAGCGCAGCCTCCAAACGACTTGACAGCTTGTTTGTACGCCTGGATGCCGGTTATGATGACCATTACTTTGCCGCTGGAAACGAACCGGATTTTCAGGTGCCTTGGATCTACAACTGGACGGATAAACCCTACAAAACTTCAGAGGTGATTTATCGCATTTTAAATCAGATGTATACCAGCAATCCTAAGGGATTGCCCGGAAATGACGACTGCGGATCATTAGGCGCTTGGTATGTTTTTGCCTCTATCGGTCTTTATCCCATGGTGCCAGGTGTAGCAGGATTTAGTATGAATACCCCTCAATTTGAAAGCATCAAGCTAACGGTCAATGGAAAAATCCTTGAAATCAAAGGTGGTTCAGAAACGCCTGCCTATATTTCATCGATGAAGGTTAATGGTAATTCATACACGTCGACCTGGATTGATTGGTCCTCAATTTGCCAGGGAGGAAGTATTGACTATGAAGTTGACAGCAAACCTTAAACAACTCTATGCTTCTTGCATTAATGATTCTAAGCTTTTTGGATAAACTTCTCCCATTACATTACGATATTCGGCAACGAATATGGCGTATATTTTAAAGATTTTCTCAACCTCATTGAGACGACTATAGGAATAGATGCTATAGGCTAAAGCCGGTTCAAATAGTGGATCCATTTTTAAAAGGATAGCACAGATGCGAAGCACTTGTTTATACTCTTTTTTCTTATAGCGTATTGGTAACTCTTGCGGCAGCATAGAAAAAAGGATGTCATCCGTCTGCTGTTTGTATTTGTCGAAAAGATCTTGTTTGGAACATTCCAGAAGTTGACCTCTTTCCAAAATGGAGAGCAACTGATCGAAAGATGATTGAAATTGATTAGCCAAGAGTGTGTTTAGAAAAGAATAATCACAGTAGCATGGTTCGTTGATTTCAATCTTAAAGAATCCTTTTTCATAATTCAGACTGATTCCCTCAATTTCTGCCAGAATTTTTCGTAGATTACTGATTGTTACCCCCTTCAAATTTCTTACGTTCTTTTCTGCTTTGTCAGGCCAAAAAATGTTATTGAGTAATGTCGAACTGACGCCCTCACCCTCACTGTTTAAGAGAATGTATAAAAATATTTGTTTAAGTTTGTTACTAAAAAGGTATGTGATATCCCTTCCGGATTTTCCATAGACAGTAAAAATCCCATACAGATAGATTTTGTTATACTCGTTTCTGGCAGCTGGTTTTATTTCAGAGGGCTCTGAAGCCGGTACAGGCTCTTGGGGCGATACAGAAAATGGTGTCGGTGGGATAGAACGGTTTTCCTGCTTTTTGAAAAGGTCTTTATCCTTTTTTTGTTTACTACGAAAATAGAAAGATAATAAAGTGATAATACCCAGAATTGATACGACAATCAATAAAAAGAGGCGTCCAGTGTTTGTTTCCTTTGGATTTTTGTAAAAGTCTATAGCCGCCTTATCTACTGCAGGCGCAGATAGTGTATAGATTTGTGCTTTGACACGTTGAGCATTTTCGTCAAATTCTTGGGTAATGCAGTAAAATTCCTGTAAGACAGGATTGTAATACAGTGAGACATTTGATTCGATGGATTTTGATATATATGGGATAGTATCTCCCAGTTTCAGCATCGTTCCATCTTCTATGGATATGCGATATAGCTGCAAATAGGTATTCTCATTGTATTCGGCATAACGTAGCACAAACAGATACTTCCCATCAGCGGAAAGTATCATTCGTTCGCCCGAGACTAGTTTTTTGTTTGAATGGTTATCCCAACATTTTTTAATTGTCTGATGCATTAAATCGACCCGATAGAGATCGTCGTAGTAATTATGACCGATGCTTTGGTCGCCCGATTCATTACCCACTCCTCCATAAATATAGAGGTAATTACCTTGCCTGGAAGAGGCTGCAGTTGTGAAAAAACGGGGCGTAATCTTATCGCCTTTGAATGTCAGTGTATCCCACCGGTCCGTTACAGCATTATATGATAAAAAGTTATTGCTGTACCGTCTGTTTCCGAATCCTCCGAAGACTAGGTATCTGCCTCTCTTTTGATCTAAAAAGCCACTGTGATGATGCAACTGGACAGGCGTATAAGCATTCCCCACCTTATGCCAGGTTAAAGTCGGTATATCCAATGCTGCAATGGTCGTAGTTCCGGAAGGTAGGTTGTTTATCTCGTACGCATAGATCTTATTGCTTGTTTTGTCGATATAGTTTGTACCTAAAAGCATTTTATAAGGCATCTTATTGGCATAATTCCTGCTAACTAATTGTCTTTTAGTTACATCATAGGTGAAAAGTGAATCTTGATTTATAAAGAGAATGCTCTGCGTTTTTTCATTGAATTTTGAGCCCATTATTGTCTTTGACGGAATGGTAAGCAGTTCTTTCCAGTGGTAAGATTCATTAATCAACCAACATGGATTGATCACTTTCCCTTGAATCTTTCCTTCGGAATCATGGACCTCTTCTCCGCTGCTTTCGTTTAAAAGGAAGTTGAATGATCGCTTTTTCCCTGATATAGTCAAATGACGAATATCAAATGACGGAACATCAACTAAATTATCTCTTCGACCAAGAATCAGTATCGGCCGCAGTTTTTTCGAAATATTCAGTTTGCTGGTACCCTGTCTGGTTTTGCCTTCGACAGTCAGTAATGATTGTCCGGTAGATAGATCAATATATAGTCTGACCGGTATCCATTTGGATTTTATTGACGTGTTGGTGAAATTAATTGAAATTTGGTTGCTCTTCCCCTCAATATTAAATTTGAGAGCACTTGAAAACCTATCTAAATAGGTGTATGTTAGGCTGTAAGCAATATTATTCTGAGGATCAACAAGATGGAGTAGATATCCAAACGTGTTAAAATCCTGAATGCGGATATCAAAGCGGATGTCGATGTATTTGGTAAACTCAGGTACACTCTCTTTGTTAAAAATAAGAAAAGATGAACGTTGTTCGATGGATTTTTTGTTTCCGTAAAATCTCAGACCTTGTGCTTGTAACTGGCAAATCGAAATGGTCCCCAAAACGATCCATAGAAGTAGTATATTTAACTTATTTCTCATAATATTAAGTTATACTAAAGAATTCAAAGGTAGACAAAAATTGGATAGATTAGTCTGCTTTATACTATCCCAAAAAAGAGTTGACTTGACTATTTGAAATTTGAACATATAACTATTTTTAAATGAGGTTCATTCTGAAAATCAGTACTTTCAAAAATAAGAAAAAGTCAAAAAATCAGGACTCTTTTCCGACTAAAAATTATAGGCCCTCAATCAAAGAAAAAGAGAGCAACCAGATATAATTGGAATGCACCCCAGATATGCTAATTTTGTTACACAATCAACGGATTCAACATATAGGCAAAAATACTGAAATAAAGTTTATCGGAGAGCCGATCTTCAAACAAATCTTGCGTTTGCAAGACAATATTGCCATAAAATCCATTGTCTTGAACCGTTGTCAATGCTTGGCCCTTTTTGAGTTAAGCGGGAAAACAAAATTGCTGGAAACTGTTTTAATGCAGTTAAAGTGGCCGATGCTTAGTTGTCTGAAGGATTGAGACAAATCCGGTAGATCTATTGCTTTGGTAAATATGAATGACCAATAGGGTAGTTCATATAATGAAGTTGATTTAAAACCAGCTGATTAATAAGATTGAGCGATTAATTAATTGCTTTTTAATCCCATTTTTAATCCATTTGCATTTCCTTTGACTAATTATCTGTTTTATATAAAATGAACTGTTCGTGTCTCTTAACATTGTACGCAATTGAAGATGCCGATTATCCAATATTCTATGCTCTGTTTTTTCGACGAGTTTTCTGATCGAAGTTTTGTCGAAAGGCGACGTAATCAAAGTACGGCGCCCATCATGCATACAGCAATTAAGACAGAGAGCCTGTTCGACAAAAATAGCAAGCTAGTAAACTGTGATTTTAGAGAAATATCGAAGAAAAGCGTTTATAGTTCCGGAACAGTATTGCTGTGCCAAATCGATTACCTGCTAATATCAGTTTATAAAAACTCATTTTGCATATGAGTATGAAACATAGACCAGACCAGATAATAGATAGATAAAATAATTTAATCTTTTTTTTAATCATTCAACCAGTATGAAAAACATTCTTGGATTTTTACCAATCATGCAATAAATGAAAGTATATAATCTTCATTATTGTGTCATGAATTATTTTAATTACTTCAACCTAATATTTAATGAGAAATACAGTACAAAAAAAGTGGTATCGTTTTACCCTTTTACTAATGTTCTTTTTTATCTTTTGTGCAGGTGAGGCATCGGCTCAGGCTGTAGTCAAAGTGAAAGGCGTCGTTTCAGACAAGACCGGCGTTCTTGTTGGTGTCATGGTTATAGACAAATCGAATAAAAAAGTCGGAACAGCAACCGATGTTGATGGATCTTTCTCAATCAATACAAAAATTGGAGACATCCTTGTTTTCAGTTTGATGGGTTATCAGTCTCAGGAAGTTAAAGTGACAGGAGATAAGCCGCTTAAAATAACATTAGAGGTATCAGAAAAATCGTTGGATGAAGTTACCGTTGTAGCTTTCGGAAAGCAGAAAAAAGAAAGTGTTGTTGCAGCTGTTTCAACGGTAACGCCCTCAGATCTACGTGTTCCAACCAGTAATTTAACGACGGCTTTGGGTGGACGTATTGCCGGCTTGATTACCATGCAAACGTCAGGTGAACCTGGTGCTGACAATGCGCAATTCTTTGTCCGTGGTGTAGCAACATTCAATAATTACTCAAGGGGGCCTCTGATTTTGATTGATAATATGGAGCTATCTGCCAATGATTTAGCCCGCTTGTCTGTGGACGATATTCAGAGTTTTTCGATTATGAAAGATGCAACGGCGACCTCACTTTATGGTTCGCGCGGTGCAAATGGAGTCATCTTGGTTACCACAAAAATGGGTCTCGAAGGGAAGACAAAATTAAATTTCCGGTATGAGAAATCGAATAGTCAACCAACACGTACTGTTCAGTTTGCCGATCCTTTAACATATATGAAATTGAACAATGAGGCCATTGTTACACGTCATCCCGAATACAATCGTAGATATAGTGACGATCAGATTGCAGGTGTTGAATCAGGAATAAATCCTTATTACTATCCAGCCAATGATTGGTTGAAACTGCTTTTCAAGGATTATGCAGAAAATGAACGCTTTAATATGAATTTAAGTGGTGGTAGCAGGAATGTTAAGTTTTACATAGCAGGTGCTTTAACCGATGATAATGGCGTATTGAAGGTTGATAAACGCAATAACTTTAATAACAATATCAGTATTAAAAACATAAATCTGCGTTCAAATACGGATATTGATTTTACCTCTACTACTTCTGGTTCCATAAGATTTAATGCAAATTTCAGAGATGCAAGCGGACCAATGTACACCGGTAATCAGATGTATCAACGGGTTATGTTGTCGAATCCTGTTGATTTCCCAGCGTATTATCAACCTGATGAAATCAATTTAAATACCAAGCATGTTTTATTTGGTGGTACCCCTTCGTACAGTTTTATAAATCCTTATGCAGACATGGTAAAGGGGTATCAACAGTCAACTCAGACTAATTTGGTCGCTCAAATAGAATTAAGGCAAAAGCTTGACTTTATTTTAAAGGGATTGTCTACACGTTTTATGGCAAGTACCACCCGTCAATCGATTTATTCAATTAACCGATCTTACACACCGTATTATTATACGATGAGTACCTACAATCCGGTCAACGGATATTTTAAATTGAATAATTTTTCTACAGGAAATGAGTCGTTAGGCTTTTCTGGCGGTGATAAAACTATTTCTTCGACGTCATATGGCGAATTTGCAGGTAATTATGAAACAGTAATCAATAAGTTGCATAATTTTTCTGCCATGCTCGTTGGAACCATAAGAGAAGTGATTACTTCCGATTTTGGCGATGATTTGCAACGTTCGCTTCCGACACGAAATATCGGATTATCCGGTCGTTTTACGTATGGATATGATCATAGATACTTTTTGGAAGGGAACTTTGGATACAATGGTGCCGAACGTTTTGCCAAAAACCATCAATTTGGATTTTTCCCATCGTTTGGTGCAGGATGGATTCTTTCAAATGAGAAATTTTGGAATGCGAATGATGTCATTACTAATCTGAAATTGAAATCGACCTATGGTTTAGTCGGTAATGATGCTATCGGTGATTCTTACGACCGCTTCTTCTATTTGGATAGAGTGGATATGAACAAAGGACTTAGTAATGATTTCGGGGAAACAACAGGAAGTCCAGTGGCTAATTCCTATGGAATTAATTTCAACCGTTTTGCCAATAGGAGCATAACATGGGAAAAAGCGGCTAAATTAAATCTCGGATTAGAAATGTCTTTGTTTAAAGAACTGGATATTCAGTATGATTGGTTTCATGAGCATCGAACAAATATTCTGATAAACCGTACAGCTATTCCTTCTACTATGGGTTTGTCAGACTTCCCTGCAGCTGATGGATCTGCTCCTGCAGACGTTCGTGCGAATGTCGGTGAAGCCAAATCGTATGGATTCGAATTAACGATAGGTGATAACCATAGCTTTAACAAAGACGTATGGTTAAGAACCAACTTTACTTTCTCCTATGCAGTCAACAAATATAGCAAGTATGAAGAAATGGTTCCGGCAGGAATGGATTGGTTGAAAACCGAAGGTACTTATATAGGCCAGCAACGTGGACTTATTGCAGAACGTTTGTTTATTGATGAAACGGATATTGCAAACTCGCCGACACAAACATTTGATAAAGTAAATGATATACCTGTCATGCCTGGTGACATTAAATATAAGGATATTAACGGAGATGGTATCATTGATTCACATGATGTTGTAGCTCTCGGTTACTCGTCTGTTCCGCAATTGGAAGGTGGATTTGGTGTCTCATTTGGCTATCATGGGTTTGATGTTAATGTCTTTATGCAAGGTGCATCAAGAGTTTCCTTTATGATAGATCCAACGGCAAGTGCCGATTGGAGTAGTTGTTCTGTGGGTACTGCGCCCTTTGTAGGCAATCACGCTCTATTGAAAGCCTGGGCTGACGATCACTGGTCGGAAACGAATCGTAATTGCTATGCTTTGTGGCCTCGCCTATCCGACACATCGAGACCAAACAACGAACAAGCCAGTACATGGTGGTTGCGTGATGGAAGTTATCTTCGCCTGAAAACAGTAGAAATAGGATATACAATTCCTGAAAAGATAACAAAAAGAGTCGGACTTCAACAAATGCGTATCTATAGTAGTGGTATGAATTTACTTAGTTTGAACAGCTTTAAACTATGGGATGTTGAAATGGGAGGTAGTGGACTGAATTATCCAATCCAACGAATAATTAATTTAGGATTAAGCTTGAATTTTTAATCAATTATTATTATGAAAAGAATCATATATTCAGCATTATTCACTGTGTCTGTCTTTATTTGCGCTTCTTGCTCAGACTATCTGGATATTGTTCCTGATAATATTCCCAGTATTCAGCAAGTGTTTGACACACGTGAGAATGCATTCAAAATGCTATATACTTGCTACGATTATCTTCCAAGGACAGCAAATATTTTCCAAAATCCGGCACTATTGTGTGGCGATGAAAACTGGAATCCTGAATTTGTTGATCCTAACTTCTATTATTACAGAAACAAGAGTACTGTGTTAATAGCAAAAGGGCAATTAAATGCGACAGATCCGTTGATGAACTATTGGGATGGAGGCGATTATTCAAATTTGGACCAAAAATTCGGTGATGGTAATGAGAGCACAAAAATCAAAAGTCTTTGGGCTGGAATCCGGAATTGTAATACATTCATTGATAATGTTGACGATGTGCCCGATATGACCAAAGAAGAAAGAGCCCAGTGGAAAGCTGAGGCTCAGGTCTTGAAAGCCTATTATCATTATTATTTACTTCAGATGTATGGTCCTATTCCATTTATGGATAAGAATCTTGATATTTCTTTGCCGCCAGAGGAAGTACAAAGAGAGAGAGAACCCGTTGATGATGTGGTTGCTAAGATCGTAAAGGTGCTTGATGAAGCGATTAATAGCAACAGTTTGACTTCTACCTATGCAGCACGCAAGAACGAATTAGGACGCATCAAT
>JAUZOU010000076.1 GCA_030706285.1 Bacteroidota bacterium | reverse complement strand
TTGGTAATCTTCTGTAAGGCATGATGGTAAAAATCTGGATTAGAAGGTACGGTACATTAAACCGGCTGCCAGCTTCATCAATGGCTCTTTCCGGTCAATCTCTGTCTGAGTCGCCTTAAGGCATTCCAAAGCCATGTTATAATGCCGTTCGATTTCCTGTTGACAGTTATCTTTCACCTTTGTCTGGTCAAAGATGGCTGTGACGGCCTTGATTTTCTCGTCAGGTTGGAAATCTTTCAGAGCCAACCAGCGTTCCAGTTGCTCTCTGGAGGTAGCGTCGGCTCTCTTGAGAGCTTGTATAAGCAGGTAGGTCTTTTTATTGGTCGTAATATCGCCTCCGATATTTTTCCCGAATGTTTTCGGATCTCCGTAGACATCCAGCAAATCATCCTGCAATTGAAAAGCAAGGCCGATGTGAATCCCGAAATCGTATAACAGGCCTGCCTGGGTAGAAGGGGCGTTTCCGACCACAGCCCCGAGTTTCAGGCTGGCGGCCAGTAAAACAGCCGTTTTGAGGCGGATCATTTCCATGTATTCGGCTTCGCACACATTTTCCTGTGTTTCGAAGTCCATATCGAACTGCTGGCCTTCACAAACTTCCAGCGCTGTTTTTGAGAAGATGCCGACACTTTCACGGAAAATCGGATCGGGCAGCTCTTTCAGCATATCAAAGGCAATGATCTGCATGGCATCGCCCGAAAGGATGGCCACGTTGTCATTCCATCTGATGTGCACACAATCCATGTTTCGGCGTTTTTCGGCCTTGTCCATGATGTCGTCGTGCAGTAAGGTGAAATTGTGAAAGATTTCCAGTGCCAACGCGGCCGGAATGGCTTTTTGAACGTCTCCGCCGAACATATCGCAGGCCATCAGGCACATAACCGGCCTGATGCGTTTGCCACCCATAGAAAGAGTGTATTTTACGGGCTCGTAAAGTCTGAACGGCTTTTTATCGAGGCTGAGCCTTTCGATGGAAGAGTTGACCAACGCCAACAGTTCGGCAGGAGTATGTAACGCCATTATAACGATTTTTAAAAATCAAAAATAGACATTCAAATGCGAAAAACCAAACGTTGAAGTGTTCGGGTACGAAAGTTTTTTGCCTTTTATAAACAATAAACTCAGTATATTTGTCGTTCAAAACCCACAGTACAGACAACCGTATTTTTGAAGCAAATCCAAATGTCCAGAAACTTATTACTCTGCTTGCTCATTGGGCTCTTTCCTTGCCTGTTGCAGGCTCAGACAGGCGATCGTGTCTATCAGTTTCTGGATTTGCCTGTGTCTGTTATTGCTGCTGGCAATGGCGGTAATTCGGTCTCTTCTCCTGTCCCGGATCTCAACCTGACGTTCAATAACCCGGCTTTGTTATCTCCTGAAACTCACAATCAATTAGCTGTGGGATACCTGAACTATATATCCGACATCAATGCCGGTTCGGTGGCCTATTCCAGAAAAATCAACGACAGAAGCCAATGGATGGCGGGTATCCGTTATGTAGATTATGGCAGCATGCCTTGGACAAGTGAAACAAATGAACTGCTGGGAGAAACTATGGCTCAGGATCTGGCTGTGACCGGTACCTATTCCTGGATGCTGTCTCAGTATGTCAGAGCCGGAAGCAACATCAACCTGATTTATTCAGTACTCGATGAGTATACGTCGGTTGCTGTCGGTGTCGATTTGGGCCTTTATTACTGTCATCCCAACCAACTTTTCTCGGCTGGTTTGACAGTGAATAATCTTGGTTCTCAGATTGTTTCGTATGACGGTCAGTACGAATCGATGCCTTGGGACGTCAGGGGCGGTGTTTCCTATAAGCTGGCTCATGCTCCGTTCCGTTTAAATTTTATGTTGCAGAATCTGAGTCAGAAGAGCACGTCTTTTCTGGCTGAAGAAGAGACAACCACCAATTCCAACAATGTAGCCGGCCAATTTTTTAAACATGCCCTGCTTGGTGTTGATTTCCTGCCTTCCGACCAGTTCCAGCTGAGTCTGGGTTATAATTACAGACGAGTGAGTGAATTGGGTATTGCCCAGCGGACGTTTTTTGGCGGATTTTCGGCCGGAATGCTGTTACGGATGAAAAAGCTGACGGCCGGAGCCTCCTATGCCAAATATCATGTCGGAGGTAGTTCCCTTCAGATGACATTGGCGTTGAATGCGTCCATGTTCGGATTGTGAAACGGGCATACTGGTGTACAAAGCGTCCAGGTCAATCATCCGATCGGCATGCGGAGTACCTGATGAAAAAATAGATACGATCATATGAAGAAACTAATTATAGCCATCGATGGCTTCTCGTCTTGCGGTAAGAGTACGATGGCCAAAGCGTTGGCTAAAAAACTGGGATATACCTATATCGATAGCGGAGCTATGTACCGGGCTGTCAGTTTGTATTGTCTGCAAAACGGGTTGATCAGTCAGGGTAAAGTGGATGAAACCACGTTGAAAGACAGGATTGGTGCTCTGACCATTACGTTTGAAACCGATGCCGACGGATTTCCTCAAACTCTTCTCAATGGGGTGAATGTCGAACAACTAATCCGGTCGTTGGAGGTGTCCAATGCCGTCAGTATTGTCAGTGCCATTCCATTTGTCCGTGAGGCCATGGTTGATCTGCAACGGAAAACCGGTGAACACGGTGGTGTAGTCATGGACGGACGCGATATCGGTACGGTCGTTTTTCCAAATGCCGACCTGAAAATTTTTGTGACGGCCGATGCGACTGTCAGGGCCAAACGTCGTTATGATGAGCTGGTTGAAAAAGGCCATCCGGAACCTTATGAACTGATTGTCAGAAACATTGAATTACGTGACAGGCTGGATCAAACCCGCGAAGTCAGTCCGTTGAGAAAGGCCGGCGATGCCATTGTACTCGATAACGGGTTGTTGAGCATTGAAGAACAGGATGCTTGGTTAATGGAACAAGTGAACAACAAAATTCATGGTGCTAGTTGAAATAGACGAACATTCCGGCTTTTGTCTGGGTGTGGTCAAAGCCATCAACAAAGCCGAACGGTTTCTGGACAACAGCCATCAGACGTTGTACAGTTTGGGAGACATCGTGCACAACAATCAGGAAGTGTCGCGTTTGGAAAACAAAGGCATGCAAACCATTACGCTGGAAAACCTGGCTAACCTGGAACATGCTGATATTCTGTTCCGGGCGCATGGAGAGCCGCCTTCAACGTACGAACTGGCCAGGAAACAAGGCCACCGGCTCATCGATGCAACCTGCCCGGTGGTTCTTGGTCTGCAGGCACGCATCCGGCGAGTGTATGAAGCCAACAAGGACAATGACACTCAATTGGTACTGTTTGGCAAATCAGGACATGCTGAAGTTGTCGGCTTGCTGGGACAAACCAATAACACCGCCATTGTGGTGGAGACGGTTTCAGACATCAGCAAAATTGATTTTTCAAGACCGGTCTTTCTTTTTTCTCAGACCACCAAATCGCTGGATGAATTCCGGGAATTGGTCGCTGTCATCCGGCAATCAATGCAACCGGGTGTCCGTTTTGAGTATCGTGACACCATTTGTCGTCAGGTAGCCAACCGGTTACCTCATTTGCGTGACTTTTCAACGAAATACGACAGCGTTCTGTTTGTCAGTGGTACCAAAAGTTCCAACGGAAGGGCGTTATACGAGGCATGCAGGCAGGTGAATCCAAAGACATTTTTTATTTCAAGCCCTGATGATGTGCGCCCCTCCATGATTGAAGGTGCGAGCCGGATCGGAATCTGCGGAGCGACATCCACCCCGTTTTGGTTGATGGAAGAAGTTAAAAAGCATGTACAAAAAGTACTTTCTGAACTGTAAATGTGTATTTTTGCAGAAGGTTATTTGAAGAGTTTAAGTAACTAATTTAAACGAATTGAATTATGGGTGAAATTAAGACTATTGGGTTACTTACCTCCGGAGGGGATGCTCCGGGTATGAATGCAGCAATCCGCGCGGTGACGCGTACGGCAATTTATCATGAGATGAAGGTGAAAGCCATCTATCGTGGCTACAAAGGTTTGATAACAGGTGAAATTGTAGAATTTAAAACGCAGAATGTCAGCAACATCATCCAACAGGGAGGTACCATCCTGAAAACAGCCCGTTGTGATGAATTCAAAACGGCAGAAGGTCGTAAAATGGCCTATGATACGCTGGTCAGGGAAGAAATTGATGCACTTATTGTGATAGGAGGTGATGGTACATTGACCGGCGCCCGCATTTTTGCTTCTGAATATGACTATCCGATTGTAGGACTTCCCGGAACCATCGACAACGATATATATGGAACCGATTCAACCATCGGTTACGATACTGCACTAAATACCATCATTGAGGCCGTGGACAAGATTCGCGATACAGCTTCTTCTCACGACCGGTTGTTTTTTATAGAGGTGATGGGGCGTGATGCCGGTTTTCTGGCCTTGAACGGCGCAATCGCTTCCGGTGCCGAAGCTGCCATCATTCCTGAAATTGCCACGGAAGTGGATCAACTGGAAGATCTGATCAAAAACGGGTTCAGAAAGACGAAAAACAGTAGCATCGTACTTGTTGCCGAAAGTGAAATCACAGGCGGTGCCATGCATTATGCCGATCGTGTCAAGAAGGAATATCCCGAGTACGATGTTCGGGTGGTTATCCTCGGTCACATTCAGCGCGGTGGCTCTCCGTCGGCATACGACCGTATCCTGGCCAGCCGTCTTGGCGAAGCTTCCATCGAAGCCCTTCTGGACGGTCAGCGTAACATCCTGATCGGTATCGACGATGACCGCATCGTTGCCGTTCCGTTCTCCAAGGCTATTAAGAACGACAAACCGATCGATCCGGATCTGATGAAGGTTGTGAAGATTCTTTCTATTTGATCGATTCTGTTTTAGGCTTTTGCCGGTCGATCTGAACGACAAAAATTTTAATATAAAGGGGCTGTATCATGCGTTGATGTGATAGGGCCTTTTTTTTATCGGTTGGGTTATGGTTCGCCGTTCCGCCAGCCCGGACAGCCCTGCTTGCTCCGATTCGAAAAGCTAAAAACAGGGTCTCATTCGGCTGAGTTTTCGAAGCGTCGCTTCGCTCCTCGGAAGACGAAAACTCCGGGTGACTCGTTCCACCCTGTTTTTCTGACGCTTTTCTTCATAGTCGCCGCAGTCTGCCCGTGCCGGCTTCACTACCGATCGATTTGCGTAGCGGTGCGAATTGTTTGTAAGTAATCCCAACAAATTGAAAAAAATAGGTAACTTTGAGGCTATAAAATCTTGAATTTATTAACTGTAAAATAGCCTGTATCCCTTTACCGGTCTTTATTAAAAAGTACCCGGAAGAAAAACCGGAAAATAGATTATCGGTTTTTTCTATTGGCTAGACATTCAGGCTTACTGATTCCGGCGGACTTATGATCCATCAAGATCGATATATATCTTTAAAAAAACAGCTTGTAAAAACCAGCTTGGCTCTTTTTACCGGGCTCTTGGTTTCATTTGGTCTGAATGCTCAGGTTGAAAAAGAAATCCGCAATTTTGGAGATAGTACGGAGTTTTTGGTTAGAAACGGGAAACATTTTTTGATTGACCGGTTAAATGCCAATGACCGTGTTAAGGCCGCAGAAACCGCCGGATTCCTCTACGGACTGGATCAAACGAAGCATTATCGGGCATTCGAGTATACGGAAGATCTGTTCCTGAGCTTGTTGCTGAATAATTGGCAAAGAGTCGATTCCTTAGCCAGGAATATTATGAAATACGAACAACCGGCTTATTACGGCGGCAGGCTGTCTATTTCAGCGATATTGAACAGACTGTGCATTATACAGGCACCAACACTCGATTTATCGGTGCAAGCCTCGGATGCAACGGTGGCTGTCAAAGACCTGGTCCATTTGTTGATCTGTTTGTTTGAGTCGAACCAGGAGAATGATAAAAGCTGGGAGGAAGCGTTGAAGGCCTTCAAGAAAAAGTATCCGGATGGAGATTACAAAGACTTCATTAACCATTATCTGCCGAAGCCACCTGTGCAGGTTTCGTTTTCGACTTGCGGTGGCGTTGGATTTCCGGCATTGACTTCACAAATGGCAACGCTCTTTTCCGCCGATCCCGGCTTGGTGATAGGCTTTGATGTGAGTGGAAAAAAGTTGTATACGTCGTTCAATATGCAGGTTGGAGGCCTGTCGGCCAGGAAACCGTTTACCGTTAATACGGCTAAAGGGAACAGGGATTTTCAGACGGGTGACCGTTCTGTTTTGTTTAACATCGGATTTTCCGCCGGTTATTATTTGATGCACAGCAGCCGCTTCCGCCTCTTGACTTACGGAAACATCGGTTACGATAATATTGAAACCAGTTTATCTGCTGATGACATCAGTCATGGTAAAAAAGACGTAGAGTTAGTCGGTTGCTTTGCTCCTTCATTCGGCCTGGCATCTGAAGTTAAATTGGCAGATTTAAAGAATTACAGTCAAGTCCCCGGCCTTTCGTCGGGTTATATCGGTCTGAAAGTTGACGGGAACTTAAATTTCCCTGGAAAAGTGCCCGAAGGAATGGATGGTCAGTGGCTGTTTGCCAAGGTCTCACTTGTTTGGGGATTGGGCAAGTTTTAGCCGGCTTTGAGGCATAGTAGAAGAATTACCTGTTATCCATATTCTATGAAGAAAAATTTTATTTGGCTCGTTTTACTGGGGCTGTTGCCGGTTGTCAACCTGTCTGCCCAGGTAGAAAAAGAAATCCGTCAGTTTGCCGACAGCACGGAAATGATGGTCAATAACGGCAAACGTCTCATCAATGATCGTCTGGATGCTGATGATATGTCGAAAGTAGCCGAGATTACGGATTATCTGCGGAATCTCAAGAAAACTCAACATTACAACGCTTTTAGTTTCAGCGAAGATATGTTGCTGAGCCTGCTTTCCCATGACTGGCTTTATGTCGATTATTTAGCCAGAAATTGCCAGAGCCTTTTCGCCGAATCTTACTTCCAAAGTGATGTCAATCTTATCAATAAACTAAAGTCGAAATTTATAGCTCAGGCTGCTTTGATCGATTCGCTGGCCGCCGTCTCGACAATTGACGAACCGGTAAAAAGCCTGACCCACGTGCTTTGTTATTTATATTGTACGAAAAAAATCGACGATAAATGGAACAATGTCCTGGTGCCCTTCAAAAAATCGTACGGCAACGACAATTACAAAGACTTTATCCGTTCTTATCTTCCCGGTATTTACCGCAAGTCATCCGTCAGCTTCTCTATTGGGGCAACGATTCCCTCATTAACCGGAAACCTTGGATCTACATTTGATCGATCTACAGGTTTCATGATAAGCACAGACTTTAATTTAAGTTCGATTTATTTATCCTTGAGCATTCAAGGCTCTGGCTCTTCAATCCGGACCCCAATGACAGCCGAAACGACCTCCGGAAGTGTTGACTTCTCGCAGGGCGATCAATTTCGACTATCCAATTACGGGCTTCTTCTTGGCTATTTCCTGATTCGAAATGATCATGTTCAGTTGGCGCCTTATTTCAACGTTGGTGCCTGCTCCTTGATTAGCGACATCTATCCTGATGCTAAAGATGACGATAAAGAAGTGAAAGTCTATGACTGCTTTTCCCCGGGTTTCGGTTTACATGCTGAGTACAAATTATTTACCTGGGGAGCCCCAAACAATCGGTCCGATCGAATGCCCGGTTATTTAAGCTTTCGCTGTGAAGCCGGTCTGAACTATCTGACCAACATGCCATCTCCTTTTTATGGCCATCTCAAATATGTCAATCTGACAGTGGTTTGGGGAATGGGCGATTTCTAATGCCACAGATCAACGATTGAGTCACTGAATGGAGCCCTGTTGATGAAAGCTGTTTAGTCCTGTTCTCTTCTACTTTGTTCCGGAGGGGTAATTTGAAATGACAGTGGTCAGATAATCGACTCTGTTGGTTAGCCATCGTTGCATGGAGGAGATTTCATTCGTATAGTCTTTACCGATTGGCCATTGGGAAGCGTTGCGCTTCATGGCCTCATCGGTGCCTTTTGCATACCGTAGCGTGGTGGTCCAGTATTCGCCCATTATGCTGTCTTTTATTTCAAGCCAACGTGCTTTGTATTCATTGACAAACCGTTTATTCCGGAACAGATCGGTAAAGAAGGAGGGGACAATGTAGCCGCCGGTATGGTCGAGCGGGGCGGTTCCAAGTACCAGTTCGGTATAGCTGTTGAAATAGTTGTGGCCGGTGTACATGGTGGACCAGTCGAAATCAAATCCGGCATCGAAATCCCAGAGCGGGCCCATGGTCCATTTGCCTGCTTTGTCCTTGTACAGGTAGATGCTCCGGGGAGCGGCCACTTCCACGTTATAGACAAGCTCTTGGATGAGCAGGTAATCGATAAACGAGTTGAGGTTGAGCATGCGGTCAATGGTTTCGTAATCTGCTTGACTGATGGCGTTTTCCAGTACGGCAAAATTGCTGCGGATAGATGTCAATTGAGCTGTCGAGGCGATGTCAGGATTTTTTACGCAAACCGGCAGCTGATAAACGGAGGACCAGAAGTTGTCTTTGGCATTGGGTGATAGTTCAGGACCATCATCGGCATCGAGGGATAACAGGATACCTTCTGCCTGATCTATAGAGACTCTGTTTTCTCCTTGTTCGATTTGTTCGGTGAGCAGGTAAAGTCCGATGTAATGACCGTTAAGATAGAATTCCGCGTAACGCACGTGATTGATACAAGGGAAGTTAAGGCCTTGCCCGACAGTAAAAACGAAGGCGTTCATCAGGTGGGTGGGGTCGCGGTAATCGGCGAGCAGGACCCAGTCTTTGTCAGCTTTCAGTCCGAGGATGGCGGCTTTTTTGTCGAGCTTGATGCGGTATGGTTTTTTAGGGTACCACAGCCAAGATGAGTTGCCTCTTCCTTTGATGCGTCCTGTTCCGGTATAGTTCCATTCTTTTTTGGTTGAGGTGATGGTGACGGAGCAATTGACGTAGGTCTCTTTTGAGGAAACAGAAACGGCTTGCTGGGTAGTGATGTCAAGTTGCGCGGCCTGATAGGTTGCATCCTGTGTTTCAACAGGAATTTCGGGTGTCTCTTTTTTGACAGGCTCATCGTCCTTGGTACAGCCGATAAATACGAGCAGTAGGAACCATGCGATGATTTTTAGGTGATTGGACGACATCGGGCCATTGGAATAAAGAGGCTGTCTTAATCATTCTTATGCCTCTGTGAATTGACTGGTTGAGTTTGATCTCAAATAAAATAGGTAAATAAATAAAACGAGGGTGTCTCAAAAGTCTGAGGCACCCTCGTTTGGTGTTGAGGCTATTCGAGTGTCGCTGTGATGATGAACTGGAAGAAGTTGCTGGTGTGTTGCGTATCCTTATAGCCGACGCTGATGGTGTATTTGCTTCCGGTGGCCAGTGACGGGGCTCTGCCTATGTAGAGCATGTGGTCAGTGTTTTTGGTGTTGGCGTAGATCGAGAAGCCTGTGGCATTCCAGCTGCAGACAGCGCCTTTGTCGTTTATCCAATAGCCCGGTTTCTCGGCGGTATAGGTGCTGGTAGCATCCCATGTGCCGGTCACAGGATCAATGACATACATGTGGATGCTACCGCTGGTTGCTTCACCGGTATCACCGTTATAATCCAGGTTGGCCAGGAAATCGGCAACACTCAGTCCCATACAGGTTTGAATGGTGGAGGCATAGTCATTGAAATCGATGCCGTAACTGTTGTAATCCCCTTCAGGGATGCTGATGCTGGTCAGGATGACGGACGGGTCGGTAATGGAAATATTAAAGGCGAAACGGACGTAGCTGTCGTAATCAGGGCCATTGACGGCAAAGCCGACATTAAATGTCAGAATGGAACCGGCTTTAGCCTGGCTGCAGGCATTGACGCTGAGCGTTTTGGCATTCGTGTCGATGTCCAGACTGACTGTCTGGGCTGTATCGGCAGCAGTACAAACGCCACCGGCCGTGTTATAATACCATCCGGTCGTACCTTTTGTCATGGCTGCTTTGTTCCAGTTGTTTCTGGTCGTGTTGATGTTGTAAAATACAACGGTA
>JAUZOU010000075.1 GCA_030706285.1 Bacteroidota bacterium | reverse complement strand
GTCAATGGAATACTCCTGATTGTCTTTATGTTCTCAGTGACATTGTCGCCTCGTTGTCCGTCCCCTCTGGTCAATGCCTTGACCAACCTTCCGTTTTCATAGGTCAATGAAATGGAGGTACCATCGTATTTTAATTCGCAAATCAGAGTAAACGGTTCGTTCAATCCCTTGCGGGTACGCTCATAAAAATCCCGGACATCAGCTTCAGAATAGGTATTTGCCAGAGAGAGCATTGGATATCGGTGTGACTCTTGCCTGAAACGCTGGCTAATATCGCTACCAACTCGTTGAGTCGGAGACGCGTCATCCTTAAATTGGGGAAACTGAGCTTCAAGCTTCTGTAACCGTTTCATTTTCATGTCATAATCGTAGTCTGACAAAACAGGATTTGAAAGAACATAATAGTCATGATTGGCCTGGTTCAGCTCAGCCCGGAGTTGTTGGATTTCGATTTCAGGAGTCATCTGATGTGTTTTTACTCAACAAAAATACGAAAAAATCGACTCGTGAAAACAAGTTAAAGGGTCAGTCCATGACTTTCCGGAATTTTAACAGGCCCATCGCTCTATCTTTTCTCCGATTCATCCATGTTTTGAGGTAAAATTGTATCTTTGCGCTGTAAAAAAATGGTTTACCGTATGCATGTCCGAACCAAGCACCTGATGCTTCTGTTTGCAGCTTTCCTGAGCTTGTCTGTTGCGGCCCAGAATAATATGGGTTTAGGAAGGGCCGGTTCGTCCAATGACAATCAGTCCTCCGGATCACAAAACGGTAACGAGGAAAAACAAAGCGGGGCGGTTGATAAAAATCATATTGACACTCTCAGAATGCGTCTGTGTCACATCGATGCGATTTTAGGTGAAAAAAGTGAGGCTTTTTTTGATACCATTCCGCTGAATTTTCAGAATAATACCTTTCCGGATCGGTTGTCAACCATAGCTTCTGAAAATACAGGCAGTTTCGGATCCCCTTTCAGATCGAAAATACATACGGATCAGACAGAAAAGAACCCTTTTCTGTTCATGCGTTCGTATGATCAATGGCTTATTGCTCCGGATGAATTTGGTTTTTTGAATACGACAAAGCCCTATTCCAATGTCAAGTACCTGACCACTGTTGGCAATGACAATACCCAGGAAGAGGATTTCAGTTTTTATTTTTCGGCGAATCCCAATAAATACCTGAATATCGGTGCCAGTTATGAGATTCTGTATACTAGGGGATTCTATTCCAGGAGCGCTACACGGGATAAACTGGCAAACCTGTTTGGTAATTACCAGAGTCCTAGATATGAGGCATTTTGGAAACTTTCATCCAACTATCTGGAAAATTTTGAAAATGGCGGTATAACGGATGATCGCTACATAACCGATCCATTGCTGATGAGTGGTGGCCTCAAGGAATACGAAAGTACCAACATTCCGGTTGGTTTAAGTGATGCCAGGAACAGGATCAGGAATCAGCAACTATTTTTCAATCAGAAATACAACATTGGTTTTGAACGGCCCGATGAAACAGATACAACGAACACCCGTAAACTATTTGTACCGGTCACCAGTTTTATTCATACGCTGCTGATAGATCGCAGTCAAAAGAGTTATTTGTCCGAGTCTGCCGATTTGGCCTATTATGACAGCATTGCCAATATTGACAAAAGTTATACGGCTGATACCGCTGCTTTGTTACTTGTTCGTAACACCTTTGGTATTTCTCTTAGAGAAGGATTCCATGATTGGGCTAAAATGGGCATTACAGGGTTCATGGAACATGATTTCAAAAAATATACCCAATACGCTCCTGCCGCAACGTTAAGAGACAGTACCAATGCTTTTAGCCGGCTCGGCAGTCATGTTAAAAATTTGATCTGGGCCGGTGCCGAGTTATCTAAACGTCAGGGAGCTGTTCTCACCTATTCCGCCCTTGGTAAATTATGTATGCTGGGGGAAGATGTGGGTAATTTTGAGTTGAGTGGAAAGCTGAACACCAACTTTTTATTGTGGAAACATCCGGTTACTCTGGCGGCAGGTGGTTATATCAAGAACCTGAGTCCTGATTATTTTCTGGAACATTATTATTCCAATCATTTTAGTTGGGACAATACATTCAGAAACGAATACAAGACTCAAATAAACGGATTGATTGAAATTCCTGATTTGGGTTTCACCTTTAAAGCTGTTGTGGAAAACCTGACCAATTTGGTTTATTTCAATAATAAGGCTGTACCTGCCCAATATATGGGGGACGTTCAGGTATTGACTGCCAATTGGCTTCAACATTTGGGGGCCGGGGCACTGAATTGGGACAACAATGTGATTTATCAGGTAAGCAGCAATCAGGCTGTTTTGCCTCTTCCTGATTTGGCTGTTTATTCAAATCTCTATCTGAAAGGCGTTTACAGCAAGGTCTTGGTTTCACAGATCGGTGTTGATTGCCGTTATCATACCAGTTATTATGCGCCTGCCTACATGCCGGCAACAGGTCAGTTTTATTCTCAGGATGAAGTCAAGATCGGGAATTATCCATTTATGAACGCCTATGCCAACTTTCACCTGAAACGGATGCGTTTCTTCGTGATGTACTCTCATTTAAGCAGACTGTTTGCCACACCTGCCTATTTCTCGGCACCTCATTACCCAATGAATCCTGCCATTATCAAAGTCGGTCTATCATGGAATTTTTATGACTGATGTCAGTAGAAAACCGATCCTTGTTATTCTGATTATATACATCCTGTTTTGGGGCAGTTTTGTTACGTTTCGTCTGCACGAAAACAGATATGATCCGAAGGCTGATTTTCCGCAAATACAAAGGCGTGGAACGCTAAGAGTCTGCGGTGAATATGACTTGTTCAGCTTTTACACCGATCGGCATGGCCAGCGTGGATTCCATTATGAACTGGCTAAGGCTTTTGCTGAGAAATATCACCTTAAGTTGATTTATTTGTATGAACCGAACTTTCAAAACCGGCTGAGAGATTTAACATCAGGAAAGTATGATATCCTGGCAGGACCATTACCGGTTATTTCGGAATTGAGGTCAACAATAGCCTATACGGTACCGATTTACTTAAGTCGTGTAATGCTGGTACAGCAGGTTTCGTCCGATCCGCTGCGAAACGTCGTCAATCTGGCCAAACAACATATTGCAGTGCCCATGAGTTCTCCGGCCATATTCAGACTTCAGCACATTGCTTCTGAAATCAGTGATTCGATCCATTTTCAGCAGGTACCTGTTTTCAATAACGAGGAACTGATCAGATTGGTAGCCAGTGGACAAAAGGAATATGCTCTTTTGGACGAACATGTCGCTATGGCTTACCACAAAGAATTCGGCCATATTGATTTCAATACGCCAGTCAGTTTTTCTCAATTCCAGGCATGGGCTGTCAAAAAAGGACGGACTCAGCTACTGGACAGCCTGAATGTATTTCTGACAGCGTATAAAAAAAGCCCCGCTTTCGCGAGGCTTATGAAGAAGTATCTGAATTGACTCCCGTTTAGCGAGTTGCCAGTTTCTCTTGCCATCTCCAGGCAGAAAGAAGTGTCTCTTCAACAGTGGAGGTTGCTTTCCAGCCCAATACCTGATTGGCGTAATCCGGATTTGCCCAAACTTGTTCGATATCACCTTCTCTTCGGCCAACAATTTCATAGTTCAGTTTGACACCTGTGGCTTTTTCAAAAGATTTCACAATTTCCAGCACCGATAAGCCACGACCTGTTCCAAGATTGAATGTCTCAATCTTGTCTGACGATTTAGCTTCAATTAGACGTTTGACGGCAATAACATGAGCTTTAGCCAGGTCAACAACATTGATGTAGTCGCGGACACACGATCCGTCAGGTGTATTGTAATCGTTTCCGAATATCTTGAGCTTAGCACGGATACCGGCAGCCGTCTGGGTTACGTATGGAATCAGGTTTTGCGGAACGCCAAGGGGTAATTCACCGATTTCAGCGGAAGGATGTGCTCCAATCGGATTGAAATACCTCAGAATAATGGATTTAAACGACAAACCTGCATGGGTGGCATCACGGATGATTTCCTCGCAGATTTGTTTGGTATTGCCATAAGGTGACATGGCCGGTTTAATGGGGGCTTGCTCTGTCACAGGAAGTACATCCGGTTGCCCGTAGACTGTACAGGAAGAAGAGAACACAAATCCTTTGCCATTGTTAGCTGAAAGCAATTTCAGCATATTGATGAGTGATAGCAGGTTGTTTCTGTAATAGTCCAGAGGCTTTTCAACGGATTCGCCCACGGCTTTGGAGGCTGCAAAATGGATCGCTGCGCTGATCGTATGATATTTGTCAAATACAGTTTTAAAAGCATCAAAATCCGAACAATCGCAGACTTCCAATGGTGGACGTACACCTGTAATCTTTTCAATACCATCTACCACTTTTGCTTCTGAATTGGAGAGGTTATCAACAATCACAACCTGATAACCAGCCTCTATCAATTCAACTACCGTGTGTGAACCGATGTATCCGGTTCCTCCTGTCACTAATATCAACTCTTTCATCTGAAAATTATTTAATTATAAACCTATTTGACGATACCTGAAAAGCCCATAAAAGCCAATGAAAGCAATCCTGCAACAACCAGCGCAACCGGTGTCCCTTGCATGGCTTTAGGAATATTCATGTGACTCAGTTGTTCCCTGATTCCAGCAAACAGAATCAAGGCAAAACTAAAGCCGATTGCCGTTGAAAAGGCAAACACGGTTGATTCCATCAGGTTGAATTGTTTCTGGATGACCAGTATGGCTACACCCAGGATGCAACAATTGGTGGAAATCAATGGCAAATATACACCAAGTGCTTGATATAAACCAGGGGATATTTTTTTCAGTACAATTTCTACCAGCTGGACCAACCCTGCAATCAATAGAATAAACATGATGGTCTGCAAAAATTCCAGGTTTAACGGAACAAGCACATACGTCTGAATCAGCCAGGTAATGATGGTGGAAAGGGTCAACACAAAAGCCACTGCCCCACCCATTCCGATAGCCGTTTCGATTTTTTTTGAAACGCCAAGAAAAGGGCAAATGCCAAGGAACTGAGACAAAACGATGTTGTTGACAAACACCGCTGCTATGAATATCGTAAAGTAGATCATGCTTGTTTTCTTTTTAAACGGTTAATAGCAGCGATCAGATAACCAAGGGCAATAAAGGCACCTGGTGCCAGGACAAAGACCAGTGTCCCGTATTGTTCAGGATAAATGATTTGTCCGAACAGTTTGCCAGTACCAAGCAGTTCCCGGACACAGCCAAGGAGTGTCAGCGCCATGGTAAATCCAAGCCCGATGCCCAGTCCGTCCAGAGCCGAATCGAATACCGGATGTTTTGAAGCAAACGACTCCGCTCTGGCCAATACGATGCAGTTTACGACAATAAGAGGAATAAACAGTCCAAGACTGGCATACAACGCAGGCACATAGGCTTTCATCAGCATCTCGAGCAGGGTTACAAAAGTAGCGATTATTACAATAAAACAGGGTATGCGGACTTTATCCGGTATGATGTTTTTTGCCATAGATACTACGGTGTTCGAGCCAATCAGCACGAAAGTGGTAGCCACCCCCATGCCCAACCCATTCAAAGCAGACGATGTTGTTCCCAATGTCGGACACATGCCAAGCATCAGGACAAAGGTTGGATTTTCGGTTACCAAACCGTTTAGAACCACAGAAAATTTAGTGTTTTTCATAGACTACCTGCTTACTATTCTGACTGTTAGTTGACGTTACATAGGCTATGTAGGCTCTGTTTATTGCATCAAGAAAGGCACGTGAACTGATGGTGGCCGCTGTAATGGCATCCACTTCTCCACCGTCTTTGGATACCAAGACTTTGTCTTTTCCCGGATTCAAGCCAAGAATACTTTGCTTGTTTTTGGCGGTCTTGAACCATTCAGCCATTTTTGAACCAAGACCTGGTGTTTCCGAATGCTTAAGTACCGTATAATTATGAATATCGCCTTCAGGACTAAGTCCTACCATCAGTCTGATTTCACCTCCGAATCCTTTCATTGAATAGGTTTCAATGGCAACACCGACAAGCTTTCCTCCTTTTCTGGCAGGGAAGCACATGAGACTGTCTCCTTTTTCTGTACGAATATTGAAACATTCTTTCAACGGATTGTTGTCAAAGGCTGGTGTAACTTCGCGGATAGCTGCTTCCTGTTTTGCCTGATCGGCCAATCTGATTGGTTCTGCCGTCAAAGTATGAACCAGACCTAACGCCCCGGCGGCAATGACTGAAATCAATCCCATGGAAAGGATCATATGCGTTAACGAGGCATCCCATTTTTTCATTGACGTACCTCCCCGAACCGTTTAGGTTTAAAAAAAACATTGATCAGTGGTGTAAAGCCATTCATGATGAAAATGGCAAAGGACATTCCTTCAGGATAGACGCCGAAGACCCTGATCAACACCGTAATGATACCAATTCCGATGGCATAGATCAACTGCCCTTTTTTAATCATTGGTGAGGTGACATAATCAGTGGCCATATAGAAAGCACCAAGCAGGAGGCCGCCCGACAACAGATGGAACAGACTGTAGCTGAGAGCAGATAGCAACCGGTTGTCCGATTTAACCGCATAATAGGTATCCGGCGACACCACTCCCAATAAAAAAGTAAAGAGGAACACCGTTGCCAGAATTGTAACTGGAATGTGCCAGGTAATGATGCGCCTGATCAATAAATACAACCCACCGGCCAATAAGGCGATCGCACTGACTTCTCCGAGACTGCCTCCGATTGTACCGGTTATCATGGAACAAGTGTCCGGTAAATTGCCCAGATGACTTTTGAAAACGGCAAGAGGTGTGGCTCCAGTCACGGCATCCACATAGCCATGTTGCATAGGTAATGGCCAGGAGGTCATCTGCACCGGAAAGGATATTAATAAAAAGACTCTGGCTACGATAGCAGGATTAAACGGATTGTTTCCCAACCCTCCGAATGTCTGTTTGGCAATGCCAATGGCAACCAGGGCACCGATTAGGATAATCCAGAAAGGCAGGTTCGAAGGCAAGTTAAAAGCGAGAAGAACGCCTGTAACAATGGCCGAACCATCGTTGATCGTCGGTTTAATTCGGAACAGGTATTTTTGAATTAAATATTCAAATGATACACAGGCACTGACAGAAATGGCTGTAACGGCCAATGCTCCCCATCCGAATACATACAGGGAAACCAAAAAAGCGGGCACGAGCGCCAACAACATCTGGTACATTTTCTGTTCGATGCTGTCTCCGCTGTGAATGTGCGGTGCCATTGAAACATAGAAGTTATTGACCATGGTCTGAATGGTTTGTTTGTCTATGGATGAGATTTCCTACTGTTTGTTTTCCTATTCGCAAATAATCCAGCAACGGTCTTGTCGCCGGGCATGAATAGGTGCAACAACCACATTCGATACAATCCATGATGTGTGCTTTTTCCAGTTTGTCCCATTCATTGTGTTGGGTCAAAGTCATGAATAGATAGGGCTCCAGGCCCATAGGGCAAACTTCGATGCATTTACCGCACCGGATACAGGTAAAGCTTTCTTTTCGAGGTGTATGTTGATGTGAAAATACCAACAGACCCGAAGTACATTTTGTGACTGGAATATCCGGATTTGTCAACGGCTTCCCCATCATTGGGCCACCTGAGATAAGTTTTGCTGCATCGATTGGCAACCCACCGGCCATATCCAATACATCGGACATGGGCGTCCCGATTCTGACCAGAAAATTGCCAGGCTTTTTGATGCCATTTCCCGTTACCGTTATGACTCGTTCTACCAGTGGCTTATTTTTTTGCACCGCTTCATAAACCGCATAGACGGTTGCCACATTTTGGACGATGGCACCGACATCAACAGGCAACTCTCCTGAAGGTACCTGACGATGAATAACCGCTTCAATCAGCTGCTTTTCTCCACCTTGGGGATATTTGACTTTCAAGGGCTGAACGGTGATGCCCGGATAGGAAACAGCCAATTCCTGCAAGCGCCTGATGGCATCCATTTTATTTATTTCAATACCAATGATGCCTTTATCTACTTGAATGGCTTTCATCAGTATGGTCAGCCCAACCAGTATTTCTTCACTTTTTTCAAGCATCAACCGATGATCAGCTGTTAAATAGGGTTCGCATTCAACGGCATTGACGATCAAGACAGAGACCCTTTTCCCTTCAGGAGGCATCAGTTTGACATGTGCCGGAAATCCAGCCCCTCCCATACCGATAATGCCGGCATTTGCAATCTTTTGAATAATTTCGTCAGGATTCAACAGACAGTCACGTTCCAGGGTATCGCTACGATTAATTTGATCAAGCCACTCATCTCCGGATGTCTCGATCAGAATAGCTTGATGTTTGTAGCCGGTGGCGTCAGGTATGGGTTCGATCGTTTTTATGATTCCTGAAACGGGAGCATGGATCGTTGCCGAGACAACTCCATCGGCTTTGGCAATCAGCTGTCCGGTTTTTACAACATCACCTTTTTTGACAACAGGAATGGCCGGTTTCCCAAAATGCTGATTCAGCAATACGATAGCGGTACGTGGCAACTTAGCCTGGATGATAGGCACGGTTGATGTCTGTTTGAATTCAGGTGGGTGAATGCCTCCGATGGTAAAGGATTTCATGTGTCTCTGTGTTAGCCTGATTATGGTATTGTATGAAGGTTCCTATTCGTGAATGGCGTGAGTCGGGCAGCTCTTAACACATTTCCTGCATTGCGTACAGGTGTCGTCATTGATGTATGCCAGGTTATCTTTCAGTATCACAGCATGATAAGCACACACTTTTTCACATTTACCACAGCCAATGCATGCAACAAAGCATGCCTTTCCGGCAATCGCTCCTTTATCTTTATTCATGCACGCCACATAAATCCGTCCGGTAATTGATCTTTTCTTTCTGATCTCGAATAAGCCGTTCGGACAAGCGTTGACACAAGCTCCGCAGGAAACGCAGGCATCTTCCTCTATTTCAGGCAGACTAGTTGCTGAATTCATGCGAATGGCATTGAAAGGACAAGCATTTACACAGTCACCCAAACCCAGGCAACCCCATAAACAATCGGTTAAGTTTCCGGATGTCAGCGCTGCAATGCCACACGTTGATGCACCATCATAGACAGCAACTTTTGGACGGACAGCGCAGGAACCGTTGCAGCGTAACACAGCTATCGCCGGTTCTGCCTGGACAGCCTCTATTCCCAACACAGCAGCGACAGCAGACATGGTCTTGTTTCCTCCAACCGGACAAAAAAGAGCGTCGAGTCGATTTTGTTTCAAACAGGCTTCAGCAAAATTTCTACAGCTGGCAAAACCGCAACCGCCACAATTTACACCCGGCAGCTTTTCAGTCACTTCATCGAGTCGAGGATCTTCTGACACCTTAAACGTGTTAGCCGCTGCATACAAGATGACAGCAAGGACTAGAGCAAGTCCCCCCAAGGCGGAAATGGCCAGTAATGTCAGATTCATGGTCTACGAAGGATTAATGAACGAGGTCTCGTCGCTCGAAGGTCTTAGCGTAAATGAAAACTTTCGTAGCAAGCTCTTTCTGAAAGGAATCAATGTTAGATAATATAGGCCTGTACAGCCTAAAGCAATCAAAGCAGCCAACCCTTCATTCCCTGGAAATACGCCATATAAACTAATGGGCAGCGTGCCGACCAGAATCAGCAACGGCAATACATAAGCTAGAAGAACAGCCGACAATCCGACGGACGTTTTTCCAATGACACAAACAACCTGGCCTTTACGGTACTTACCTGAAGCATCAATGACGTCAATCAGTTTTTCTTTCTGATCGGCTGCAACGCAACGTTGCCTCGACTCGCATTCAGAACAGGCTGATGCCTGTACAATTCTCACCTGAATATGATTTCCATGGATTTCTTCTACAATTCCTTTGTGCGCTATTGTTTCCATTCAGGAAGGTATTAGATGGTCGGTCATGCCTTACAAATATAGATCAAAATACCTCATTCTGATCTATATATCCTGGATATTCTTTACAGCGGGACGGATTGTGCCAGGTCACCAATGGTAGGTCATGCCGAAGCTAAGTAATTCCTGAACTTGTAGTAAGGATTCCCCTGGATCTCGCTTCAACTGATCATCCATGATCAAGTGCACATACATTTGAGTAGAAAAATTATGTCCCAAATCAAAATCCACTGTATTTTCCCATTCCGTATCAACCGAGGCATAATCTGTAAAATAATAGTAGTTGGATTTCAGGTTGATTTGGTCAGACACTTTCCAATTCAGTACTGATGAGACTTTCGAACCT
>JAUZOU010000074.1 GCA_030706285.1 Bacteroidota bacterium | reverse complement strand
TCCAACAACCTGGCTTCTTTTGTCACCGTTCAACCTTCTGATTACATCAGCTTTAAAATCGGTGCCAAAACGGAAGGCGGCGTTCAGATAGACCTTGATAAAAACTCATCCAACTAACAAATCAACAAGAGCCTAATTATGAAACATATACGATTGCAATTATCCTTTCTGATGGCTATCGGTTGCCTTTCGTCAGTTGTCCCTCAAGCCTCAGCCCAGAAAGTGAATTCACTCTATTTTCTGGAAAACACCCCTATACAAACGAAGTTGAACCCGGCCATGGCACCCAAATACTCCGGATTCGGCATCGGCTTGAGTGATTTTTCCTACTACGTTCAATCTGATCTGGCTTTTGACGACTTGTTCTACCCTGGTCCGAACGGCGAACTTCAGACGTTTATGCACCCGGATGTCGATAAACAAGCCTTTCTTGATGGATTGAACGATGTCACAAACATAAGGACAGGCATGAACCTTGACTTTTTCAATCTCGGTATCCGGCTCAAAAACAACTATTTTTCGCTTCACAGTGGCATCAACATGGATTTGGGAATGCAATTACCCAAAGATCTGTTTAGACTTGTGTTGCAGGGCATGGATGCCAATGCTGCCTCTACGCTGTTCGATCTGACATCAACCAATGTCAATATGATGGTTTACAATAAAACCGGAGTTGGTTTTGCCACCAAGATTGGCTCGATGTTCTCCGTCGGAGTCAATGCCAATTACCTGGCCGGTATAGCCAATACCAAAATAAAGTTTGATCAGTTGACCATCAATGCCGCTCAATCAGGCTGGGATGTCACCTCAAAAGGTTCTATCGAACTGGCAGGACCGGAACAACTGAATTTGTCTTACTCTGAGGATGGCTATTTGGACGGTATTGATGAAACGTTCTCTTCCTCCAAGTCACAAACGGTTTCCGATTACAGTTCACTGCCTCAGGCCGGAAGCGGGTTCTCCGTCGATCTTGGGATGACCGCCAAACTGCTGCCATTCCTGACTTTATCAGCTTCCATCACGGACCTCGGTGCCATCAACTGGAAAAAGAAATACATTCAAAAAGCTTCTTCAAACGGGACATTCACCTATGATGGTCTGGATATAGACTTTAGCGATAACTCGGGAAATAACGACGACCAGTCAAAGCTATCAGACGAAATCAAAGATCTGGTTCGTTTTGAAAAGCAGAACGTAACAAAAGGCTATAGCTCCAGGTTGACCACCAAACTGAATCTGGGCGCAGAAGCGGGCGTGCTCAACAACCACATCACCTTTGGTGTGCTATCACAGACTGGTTTTGCCGAAGACGGTACCTATCAGGATCTGATGCTTTCTGCCAACCTAAAACCAGGTAGTGCGTTGCAGACAGCCTTCACCTACTCCCTGCTGCATGGTTCGATGAACTCTTTCGGAGCAGCCATCAGTACGAAACTGTTGTTCCTGAATATCTTCTTTGCCGCCGATTACATTCCGACGAAGTACTCTCCACAAATGATTCCGGTGAACAATTCTTACTTCAACACTCAGTTCGGTTTCAACTTTATGTTCTAACCTCACGTCATAACACGGCAACGAAGGCGTCATCCTTGCAAAAGCAAAGTTGACGCCTTTTATATTGTTCAATTATTGTTTATTCATTCAAACTCAATCATTCCGAAAAAAAACAGTTATTTTTGATGAGCTATTACCAGTAAAACACTTACTTTCTCTGTATCATGAAGAAACTGTTGCCTGCGCTGTTTTGTCTGATGCTGTCCTTGAATGCTTATTCTACAAGTAATCTTGAGCAATTGTTGAAAGAGTTGGACAGAACGATCGAAAACAAAGATATGTTTGGCGTCAGCAAAGAAAAACTGATTGTCAACATTAAAAGCCTCATCCGGCAATCAACATCCGATGACCAGCTATATAATTTATACGCCAGTCTGTACAATGAGTACGTGAATTACAACCTTGATTCAGCCATGTCTTGCGCCGACATCAAATATGACATAGCCAGAAGACTGGGCAACCAATATATGATTGATCAATCCAAGCTTGACCTGGCTAATATCTATATCATTTCAGGCATGTATCATGAAACGCTTGAACTGATTGACGGCATCGACAAGGGAACGATGAATCCGGAGCTGAAGCCACGTTACTTTCACATTTACCGCACCGTCTACGGTGCCATGCTGACGGCATGTGCTTCACCGGAAAAAAGAGTCAACTATTCCAGCCTGGTTGATATTTATCGTGATTCTCTCCGTTCAAATCTGGGCAAAAACGATATTTCCTATTTGTTCGTGATGACAGATGAAATGAATGATAAAAGACACTATCAAGAAGCATTAACGCTTCTATTGAAAAAATACCATAAGAAAAACACCTCTGTCCACGAAAAAGCGTTGCTTAACTATTCACTGTCTACCGCCTACCTGGGTATAGGCAACAGAGAAGAAGCCGAACGTTACATGGCCATGAGTGCCATTAACGATCTTCAAACTCCGGTCAAAGAATACAAAGCCTTACAGGAACTCGCTTACATGCTCTATCAGGATGGAGAAATTGACAGGGCTTACAGTTACATTAACTGTTCGATCGACGATGCCCTTGAGTCGAACGCACGAATGAACATGCCTGTCATCACCAAACTCCTTCCGATCATAACGAAAGCGTATGATTTGAAAATGAAGGCAAGGGACAGGCAACAAAACATTATGTTGCTATTTATCAGCCTATTGCTATTTTCCTTGATTGTTGCTATGGTGTTGGTGAGCCGTCAGAAAAAGAACCTGCAGACAGCCAGGGTTCAACAAAATAAGGCCAACCAGGCACTTTCAGCACTCAATGAAACATTGAAAAGCACTAACGCACAACTCCTTGAAATCAATCAAAAGCTTCAGGAAACGAATAGCATCAAGGAAGCTTACCTGGGCCGGTACATGGATCTATGCTCTGTTTATATCGACAGTGTTGAAAAATACCGGTCAAATCTGAACAAAATTGCCCGAACCGAAGGTACGGCAGAGCTGTTGAAGGCCATCAAGTCTTCGACCTATCTGGAAGATGAACTGAAAGAATTCTACGCCAATTTTGATGCCACGTTTCTGCATCTGTTCCCGAATTTTGTCGACCAGTTCAACGCCTTGTTGATCGAAAACGAAAGGCTGGTTCCCAAACAAGGCCGGTTGTTGAATACCGAACTCCGTATTTTCGCCTTGATCCGGCTCGGCATTACAGATTCGGTCAAAATCTCCGTTTTCCTGCGTCATTCGGTCTCTACCATTTATAATTACAGAGTCAAAATGAGAAACGCGGCCTTAAACGACCGGGATGATTTCGAAAATCAGGTCATGAAATTAGGCCGATTCTAAGAACGATAGTTATCTTCTCTTTCAAGGTTCTGTTCAAGAACCACTACCATTTTTTTTCATCGATTAATCTATATCAATTTGATTGTTAGTACATTATAAAATATCCGGTAAAACCGGTTGCTACTATTTTCCTATAAAGCCGGAGTTGAAACAGATAATGGGATAATTTCGTCTTGTTGCTATAAGTGACGATTTATACCATAGTTCATTAACCTAAATTTTTTACTTAATGAAAAACATCTTACCATTAAAGTACACTGGCAGGCTCCTATTCACATTTCTTTTTGTGACAGCCTTGCTGGTATCGCCGAAAGCGATGGCCCAGAAAACAAGTGTGAAGGGTTATGTACGTACCGAATCCGGGCAACCCGTTACCGGAGCGACCGTCTGCGATAAGGCAAACAAAGCAAACGGGGCCATAACCGGTGCTGACGGGTCATTTTTCCTGAACGTCAATCCGGACGCGACACTCAGTGTCACTTTTATCGGTTATAAACCGCAGGAAATTGCCGTCAAGAACCGGACATCGATTGATATCATCCTGTCGGAGAATACAACCATGCTGGATGAACTGGTCGTGATCGGATACGGATCGGTCCGTAAAAAAGACCTGACCGGTTCTGTCTCGAGTATCAATCAGAAAATCATGAGCGACAAACCGGTCACCAGTCTCGGACAAGCGTTGCAAGGAAGAGCGGCCGGCGTCTACGTCGTCGACAACGGAAATCCTCAGCAAAACGTTTCTTTGAAAATTCGCGGTCTTGGCACCATCCACGACAGCGATCCGTTATATGTTGTGGATGGGGTTCCAATGAGTATGGGATTAAATTCCATCAATGTCGAGGACATCGAAAACATCGATATTCTGAAAGATGCTTCTGCTACAGCCATTTACGGTTCACGTGGCGCTAACGGCGTTGTCATGATCACCACTAAAAAGGGAAAAAGCGGCGACGGAAAAATCAGTGTTAAAGCCGATTTTGGGATGGCTGAGGCTACAAACATACCGAAGATGCTGAATGCCGCCGAATATGCTCAGTTAAGCAACGATTTGCTTTCTGCAGGCGGCCTGGCCACCAATCCTGCCTGGAGCGATCCCGCGTCGCTGGGAAAAGGAACCGATTGGATCGACCTGATGTTCAGAACCGCAAAAACCAATAAATATACGGTCAGCTATTCCGGTGGAAATGACAAGAGCAATTACTATGTGTCTGGCGGATTGGCAGACTATCAAGGGATTGTAAACAGTGTCGGATACAAACGGATGACCTTCCAATGCAATACCGAACAACAAGTCAAAAAATGGATCAAGTTTGGTAACAACCTCACCTTCAGTGCCGACAAAAAAACCAATGGCGATTATAATCTAATGGATGTCTACAAATCATTGCCGACACAGGCTGTGTATGAGGCAGACGGATCCTATTCCGGTCCGAGCGGGAATTCGCTGTGGTATGGCGACAGAAGGAATCAGTACGGGACGTCGATCATCGACAAAAACGTTACGGATGGTTACAATCTGCTGGGCAATATTTTTACTGAACTCTCACTGTTCAATGGGTTGAAATTTAAATCCGTAGCCGGACTTGAAGCTAAAATAGCCTACGCGACCAATTTTGTACCTGCTTATAACTGGAAACCGACGAGTATTGCCAAATCCTCTCTTTATAAAGGGACGGACAGAACTTTCAACTACCTGACAGATAACTATTTTACCTATGACAAGACGTTCGGAGCCCATCAAATCAATGTTATGGCCGGAACGAGCCTACAATGGGGTGTCGAAGATTTCTTCAACGGATCAAAGGAAGATTTTCTCAAAGATGAAACCAACCAGTTATGCAATGGGACAAAGATTTTAACGCTTACAGGGAGTGGCAGCGAATGGTCCATTGCGTCCATTATGTTCAGAGCAAATTACAGTTATCTGAACCGTTATTTACTCACTGCAACTGTGCGTAGAGATGGTTCATCAAGATTCGGTGCAAACCACCGCTGGGGTACCTTTCCATCCTTCTCGGCTGCCTGGAGACTGAGTGACGAAGATTGGTTCAACAAAGAATCATGGCTGTCTGATGTCAAACTTCGTGCCGGATACGGCGTTACCGGAAACCAGAACATCGGCAATTATTCCTTTGCCTCGACCTACAACACCGGCATTTATTCGTTCAACGGAACTGACGTCAGTACCCTTGTGGCCAATAAAATGCCAAATCCTGAAGTCCATTGGGAAGAAGTCAAACAAACCAATGCCGGAGTCGATCTCGGTTTCCTGAAAAACCGCATCCGGCTTTCTCTCGATGTTTACAACAAAAAGACCGTTGACATGCTGGTACCGATGGAAGTCCCCGTTTCAAGCGGCTATTCCGATATAGACGTGCCTTCCATCAATGCCGGTAGCGTAAGCAACAAAGGATTTGAGACCACTCTTTCCTGCGATTGGTTCAACACCGGGAAATTTGCCTGGACCAGTGATTTCAATTTTTCCTACAATAAAAACAAGATCATCAGTCTGAACAGCAGCACACCTACTTATTACGGCAGTGTCGAAATGTCCGGAAACACCAGGGTACACATGGAAGGTTATCCGGTCGGTTCTTTCTACGGATGGGTAATGGACGGCCTTTTCCAAAACCAGGAAGAGGTTGATAACTGGGCTTACCAGTCCGGTGCCGCTCCCGGTGACATAAAGTTCAGAGACCTTGACAACAACGGTGTCATCGACGATAAAGACAGAACCATTATCGGCAATCCGTTCCCCGATTTCACCTTCTCTTTGAACAACACCTTGCGTTACGGGAATTTCGACGCTGAAATATTCATACAGGGCGTCGAAGGCAATGATGTCTTTAATGCCAACAAAATTTATCTGGAGGAAATGGCCGTGGCTTTCAACCAATACGCAACCACCTTGAACCGCTGGACCGGTGAAGGCACCTCCAATTCAATACCAAGAGCCATTTACAATGACCCGAACAAAAATGTCAGAAGTTCGACACGATTCATCGAAGACGGTTCTTATATCAGGCTCAAAACACTAACAATCGGTTATTCGATTCCTCAACAATGGCTGAAAAAATCCGGCATTAATGGCGTTCGTTTGTTTCTGTCGGGACAGAACCTGTTGACTATGACAAACTATCAGGGATTTGATCCCGAAGTCAGTCTGGATGGATTCGACATGGGCAACTACCCAGTAACCCGCAGCTACAATCTGGGAATTGATGTAAACTTTTAATCCGTACTGAAATGAAAAAAATATCCTATATACTCGCCCTGCTATTGGGAGTGATGGCCTTTACTTCCTGCGAAGATTTTCTTGATAAAGCCCCACTCGACACCATCAGCACAGAAGCCAAGCTGACCGGAACAGACGCGCTGGCTTTGATCGATGCCGCCTATCAGCCTCTTCAATGGCCGAAAATCTACAACATGCGTATCTGGTCGACCGATATCATTGCCGGAAACGGCCTTGTCGGTGGCGATGGTGCAACAGACGGTCTCGAAACCACCGATCTGGCCAATTTCAACGCCAGTTCAACAAATCTAGCGGCACTTGACCTTTGGAGAGGTCCCTATCCTGGCATTCTGAGATGTAACATCGTCTTGAAAAATATCCCTACCATCGATATGGATGCAGCCTTACGCAACAGAATACTCGGTGAAGCTTATTTTCTGAGAGCTCACTATTATTTCATTCTAGTCCGGGTATTCGGAGATGTGCCCTTACAGACAGAACCGCTGGCTGTCGGTAGCAACCTGAACCAGGCCAGAACACCGAAAGATAAGGTTTACGAACAGATCGTTTCCGATTGCCAAAAAGCCATTGAGTTGCTGCCGGTCAAAAGCAGTTATGGTTCAAAAGACCTGGGACGCGCCTGCAAAGAAGCAGCAGAATGTATGCTGGCAAAAGTCTATCTGACGTTGGGAACCAATTACAAACAGGTGGTTGACCTGTGCCAGGCCATCGAAGATCTTGGATACGACCTGAGTACAATGAACTATGCCGATAATTTCAACCCGTTGATCAACAACGGAGCCGAATCGTTGTTTGAAGTTCAGTATTCCGGATCGAAAGTCTACGATTTCTGGACAAATGACAATCAGGCCTGCTGGCTGAGCACCTACATGGGACCGCGCAGTTCTGACTGGGTCGGAGGTAGCTGGGGATGGGATCACGTCAATCAAGAGTTCGTCGATGCTTATGAGCCGGGAGATCTCCGGAAAGACGTCACCATCCTGTACAAAGGCTGTCCTCAATTCGACGGCAAAGACTACGACCCTTCCTGGTCAACGACAGGCTATAACGTTCGCAAGTATCTTGTTCCAAAATCCATCGCTTCCAGCTACGACAACAATCCTGCCAATATTGTCGTTTACCGGTTTGCCGATGTCCTGTTGATGAAGGCCGAAGCCTTGAACGAACTCGGAGAAACCGGGAAAGCCCAAATACCGTTAAACAAAGTGCGGAAACGCGCCGGTCTGCCTGACGTCACCACCACCGACAAAGAGGTCATGAAAGAAAAAATCATTCATGAACGCCGGATGGAACTCGCATTCGAAGGACACAGATGGTTTGACCTTATCCGGATCGATAACGGTGATTATGCCATTAAATTCTTCAAATCGATCGGGAAAACGAATGTAACAAAAGAGAGACTCCTCTATCCTATTCCACAGGATGAGATCGATGCCAATCCGAACATGACACAAAACCCAGGTTATTGATAACGACTAAATACGATACTATGAAACGAACAATAAAGATGTCTCTTTGGGGACTGTTGCTGCTACTGTTTACCATCTCCTGCGATGAAAGCTACATGGAGCTGAACAAGGGAGAAACGCCACTTGCCCTCAGCGTGAATCACAATGAATTGGCACTCAACATTAAGGTTCCGGACAATACCGCCCTGACCTTCACCTGGACAAGCGGGACCAATAAAGGAACCAACTGTGCCATGACTTACCAACTCCAGCTCGATAAAGCCGGTAACAATTTTAAGAATGCCGTCAGTCATTCTATTGGAAAGAATATTTTTAAATTGGAGTATACCAATGCCGAACTCAACGCCATCATAAAAGATACGTTTCACATCGAATACGGTTCAACAGCCGATCTGGAAGCGCGCATCATTGCCATTCCTGCCGATACAAGCGTCGAACAACAGGTTTCCGAATCGGTTCCATTGAAAATCACTTCCTACAAACCGGTTTCTTCAACGTTGTACCTCATCGGAGATGCTACTCCCAACGGTTGGAGCCTTGACAAAGCGACAAAAATGAACCCCATATCGGGAGAAGCAGGTGGTTTTGTCTGGATCGGAGATCTGAGCACTGGTAATTTTAAATTCCTGACCACTAATACAGGCTGGATGCCTTCTTACAACAAAGATGCTACTTCCGGGACACCGAAACTGGTTTACAGGGATGCAGACACTCAGCCCGATGAACAGTTCACCATCGAAAAAACCGGTAGCTACCGGATCGCTGTCAACCTGATCGATCTGACTATTTCCATCACAGCCATGAAAGGACCGAAATATGAAAAGATCTTTTTTGTCGGTAGCTTTACAAACTGGGGATTCGTTGAAATGCGAAGAGATCCGTCCAACAGTTACATCTTCAGATACGGAGCCGTATTGAATTATAATGGCGGAGGAGAATTCAAATTCGCAACAGCTGAAAACAGTTGGGATAATATGTACCATCCGACCATTGCCAATGCACCTTATACCCATTCGGAAGCTATGCAGAATGACAATGGTGATTACAAATGGAACATTCCTCAGGCTGATTGCGGAAAAGCGTACAAAATGGCGCTCAACATTACCGAAGGCTCCGAATCGTTGACCATGTCCGTCTTTACTCCCTACGAAACCTTGTACCTGGTCGGAGATGCCACCCCTAGCGGCTGGTCAATAGACAAAGCCACCGCAATGACAAAAACAGATGACTACACCCAGACATGGACCGGTCAACTGACTGCCGGAGATATGAAAATAACCTGCGATAAACAGGGAGACTGGATGGGAGCCTGGTTTATGGCAGCTGCCAATGGAGAAGTCCCGACCGGAAGCGAGCAATACATGACATTTGTCGATAAGATCCATGATTCGAAAATGGCTGAGGTCGACCGCAAATGGAAAATCAAGGATGCCGGGACCTATAAAATCACCTGCAACCAGTTGACTGAAAGCATTACGATTGCCAAACAATAGAAAAGACATTTCAGTAAAAACAATTCTTAACAAAAGATATCTCAAGAAAGGGGAACCGGGATTGAAGCAAAACCTTTCCTGAGACATCTTTTATATCACACACGCATGAACCAACGAATGAAAAGATCGCTATTACTTTTTTCCCTGAGCATCTGTTTTCTGGGAACGTGTTACGGTTGCAGGGAATATGACGACAATTCCGTTCCTTCTGCCAACACCCTTATTAAAAGCATTTCGCTGTCTCTCGATAAAGCCAGTTACTCACCAGGCTCAACCGTCACCATCACGTCCGACAGAACGTTGAACGGGAATTATTTCGTACGGTACAGGCAGTTGGGTCATGTCATGGCTGACCAGGCAATCAGCGGAAAAACCTGGACCTGGATAGCTCCGGAAAACGATTTTACCGGTTATCTGGCAGAAGTCTACCGGAAAGACGGGACGGAAGAAACAGTAATCGGATCGATCGGCATTGACGTTTCTAGCGACTGGGCCAAATTTCCCCGGTACGGTTTCCTTTCCGATTTCGGACAGTTAAGCCAGGAAAGAATCACTGAAGTGATGACCAAACTGAGCAGATATCACCTGAATGGCCTTCAATATTACGACTGGCATTACGATCATCAAAAACCGCTTGCAGGAACGGCGCTATCTCCATCGGCAAGCTGGCTGAACATTTCGTCGACGGTTTGTTACCGTTCCACCATTAATTCTTACCTCAAAGAGGCCAAGGCCAGGAACATGAAAAGCATGTTCTACAACCTTTG